>NZ_LBKA01000256.1:0-231762 GCF_028128955.1 Bradyrhizobium sp. CCBAU 11386 | reverse complement strand
GCCTCAAACGTCCCCGTACGCCGCTTCGGCCGGGCGCGTGGTGCGGCCGTAGCCGATGATCATGCAGAGCGCCCCGATGATCGAGAGATTCTTCAGCGCATCGACAAGCATCTTGGCGTTGTCGGGCGGCGCCAGATTCCAGAAATCGTAGAACAGCACGGTCGCGACCGCGACGTAGATGATCAGCAGCATGGCAAAGAACCGCGCGCCGAAATTCAGCGCGATCATCAAGCCGGCGACGCTCTCGAGCGCGCCGACCGCGATCGCCAGCAGTTGCGGCGTCGTCATGGCGGTCGCCGTCTCGATCTGCTTGGCGTAAGGCGCGATGATTTCAGGCACCACGACCTTGGTGGCGATGAAATCGGCGGTCGCCTGGATGGCGAACAGTTTTGTTGCGCCCGTGTAGATGAACAGCACGGCGAACAGAATTCGACCGAAAGTCACGAACGCTGGCATGATCGGCCTCTTGGCTCAGGCTTTCTAAAATCGGAACCTGGACGAAAGTCCCGAGCGATTATGAAGAGTCGTACGCCGGTTTACAAACGGGGAAATGGAGAACTGCGAGTAATTCAAAGCTGGCCGCGCGCCATTCGTTGGCGCTCCCCAGCGGAATCGAACTGAGAGCGGCGCGATTGACCACAACGATCTCGACGTGATGGCCGGGCTTGACCCGGCCATCCACGACTTAGCTCGCCGTACAAAGAGCATGGATGCACGGGACAAGCCCGGGCATGACGAGTTCGCGGAACGTCAATCTTACGTAAACAACGTCGGCTGCTGCCGCGCCGCGCGCTCCTGCGCTTCCACGACGGCGACTGCGGTCATGTTGAGGATGCCGCGCGCGGTCACCGAGGGGGTGAGGATGTGCGCCGGCCGCGCCGGGCCGATCAGGATCGGGCCGACGGGCAGCGCGTCCGCCAGCGACTTGATCATCTGATAGGCGACGTTGGCGGTGTCGAGGGTCGGCATGATCATGATGTTGGCCTCGCCCTCGAGCTTGGAGTGCGGCAGCACCATCTTGCGCGCAGCGGCCGAAAGCGCGGTGTCGCCCTGCATCTCGCCGTCGGCCTCGATCTCCGGATGCTTCTCCCTCAGGAGCTGGGTCGCCCGCCGCATCTTGCGCGAGGATTCGGTGTCGTAGCTGCCGAAATCGGAATGCGAGACGAAGGCGATCTTCGGCTTAATGTTGAAGCGCTGGACGTGGACCGCCGCGAGCGAGGCGATCTCGGCGAGCTCTTCCGCACTCGGATTGGGGCGAACCTGCGTGTCGGCGATGAAGAAGGCGCCCTTGCTGGTGATCAGCAGCGCCAGCGCCGCATAGTCGCTGATGCCCGGCGAGAAGCCGACGATCTCGCGGACATGGCGCAGATGGCTCATGTAGCGGCCCTCGACGCCGCAGAGCATCGCATCCGCCTCCCCGCGCGTCACCGCGAGCGCGGCGATGACGGTATTGTTGGTGCGCACCACCGTGCGCGCCGCATCCGGCGTCACGCCGCGGCGGCCGGCGACCTCGACATAGGACTGCACGTAGGATCGGTAGCGCGGATCGTCCTCGGGATTGACGAGGTCGAAATCCTTGCCGGCCTTGATCGACAGGCCGAAGCGCTTGATGCGCGCCTCCACCACGGACGGACGACCGACCAGGATCGGCGTCGCCAGCTTCTCCTCCAGCACCACCTGCGTGGCGCGCAGCACGCGCTCGTCCTCGCCCTCGGCGTAGATCACACGCACCGGCTGAGTCTTGGCCTTGGCGAACATCGGCTTCATGACGAGGCCGGAGCGGAAGGCGAAGCGCATGAGCTGCGCGGCATATTCGTCGAAATTGGTGATGGGACGCGTCGCGACGCCCGACTCCATCGCGGCCTTCGCAACCGCCGGCGCCACGCGCAGGATCAGCCGTGGATCGAACGGGCTCGGAATAAGCGAGCCCGGACCGAAGCCGCCCATCTCGCCGGTGTCGACCCCTTGCGCCACCGCATCCGACGGCGCCTCGCGGGCAAGCTGCGCGATGGCCTCGACGGCGGCGTGCTTCATCTCCTCGTTGATGGCGCTGGCGCCGACGTCGAGTGCCCCGCGGAAGATGAAGGGAAAGCACAGGACGTTGTTGACCTGGTTCGGATAGTCCGAGCGGCCGGTGCAGATCATGGCGTCGGGGCGCACCTTCCGTGCTTCCTCCGGCATGATTTCGGGCGTCGGATTGGCGAGCGCCATGATGAGTGGCTTGTCGCCCATCGCCTTGGCCATCTCAGGCTTGAGCACGCCCGGTGCCGACAGCCCGATGAAGATGTCCGCGCCGCCGATGACGTCGGCGAGCGTGCGCTTGTCGGTCTTCTGCGCATAGACCGCCTTCCAGCGGTCCATCGAGGTGTTGCGGCCCTCATGCACGAGGCCATCGATGTCGCAGACCCAGATGTTTTTGCGCTGCGCGCCCATCGACACCAGAAGATTGAGCGTCGCGATGGCCGCGGCCCCTGCCCCCGACGCCACGATCTTGACGTCCGACAGCTTCTTGCCGTTCAGCCTGAGGCCGTTGGTAATGGCGGCGGCGACGATGATGGCGGTGCCGTGCTGGTCGTCATGGAAGACCGGGATCTTCATGCGCTCCTTCAGCCGCGCCTCGATCTCGAAGCACTCCGGCCCGCGGATGTCCTCGAGATTGATGCCACCGAAAGTCGGCTCGAGCGCCGCCACGGTCTCGACCACCCGGTCGATCGTGTCGGCGGCGATCTCGATGTCGAACACATCGATGCCGGCAAACTTCTTGAACAGGACGGCCTTGCCCTCCATCACGGGCTTGGAGGCCAGCGGGCCGATATTGCCGAGGCCGAGCACCGCGGTGCCGTTCGAGACCACAGCGACCAGATTGGAGCGGGTGGTCAGCGTCGCGGCCTCGGCCGGGTTCTTGGCGATCTCGGTGCAGGCAGCCGCAACGCCCGGAGAATAAGCAAGCGCGAGGTCGCGCTGGTTGGCAAGCGGCTTGGTCGCCTGGATCTCGAGCTTGCCGGGGCGCGGCAGACGATGATAGGCGAGCGCCGCCTGGTGGAGGTCATCAGAATAGGACGACATGCGGTCTCTTGCCTCGCGTTACCGGCCTCAAACTACGTTGTCCTGACCGGTCTGTCGCGGGTCGCGGTATTCCGGGTCATGGAAACGGGATGAAGCACGGCCGGCGCCCCGGTGGCAACATCCGATTCCGCTCCCATCAACAGGCCGCGCGGTCAAATATTTGAAAACCATAGCTTTCCCTGGACCGCCCCGCGCTTTGCGAATATGGCAGGTTGCGCAGTGCAAAACGAGCAACTGGAGCTGAGAATGAAGCGGATCCTGATCGGCCTGATCGCACTCGCCGTGCTCGCCGCGAGCGGATGGTTCGGCTTCGACCTCTATGCCACGCATCGCGCCACCGCGGAAATCGAGGCCGTCTTCATCCGGATCCGCAGCCAGGGCAGCAAGGCAAGCCACGGCAAGGTGGCGTTCGACGTGACGAGCCGGACACTGACGATCGCAGACATCGCAGTCGAGCCCGCCGGGCAGCCGCAGGCGCACGTCAAGATCGCCGGCATCAAGGGTGTGGGCGTGCGTCAGGCCGACGAGACCCGCTTTGCAGCCGACAGCATCGAGATCTCCGGTTTCGAGGTCGCGCTGGACGAGGTCGGCCCCGGGAAGCTGAAGACCTCCTACAAGGTCCCGCAGATGATCGTGCGGGATTACGCGGGCCCCGTTCACGCCCAGAATGCGCCGGCGTCAGGCTCCCTGATCGACTTGTACCGATTTGTGCTCGATCAGTATGCGAGCGTGACCGCATCTTCGATCGCGGCCCCGACCCTCACCGTCGCCTTCGATGCCGGCAAAGGCGCCGCCGGCAGCGGCGAGGTTGTCTATTCGGGGCTCGCGATCCAGAAGCTCGGCAAGGGCAAGGTCGACGCGATGAAAGCCGACCGCGCCACCTTCACGATCAACGTGGAGCAGGCCGGCAAGGCCGACAAGCTGACCGGCGAGATGTCCGACATCATCATCAATGAATTCGACTCGACCGCAATCGCCGCCGCCCTCGATCCGCAGAAGGCGAGCGACGACAGCTACCATCGCGTTTACGGACAAATGTCGAGCGGCCCTTATGTGGCGACGTCGACGCAGGGCATGCGGATGCAGGTCGATGGCATCGCGATCGCCGATATCGCGGTCCGGCCGTCGAAATTCCGGCCGGCCGAGATTCTGGAACTGCTGCCGACGGACCGCTCCGTTCAGCCGACCCCGGCGCAATCGCGCGAGATGATGGAGAAGCTCGCCGGCCTCTATGAGGGCCTTCGCGTCGGCAAGATCGAGATCGGCACCATGTCGATGACGACTCCGCAAGGGACGCCCCGGCTCAGGGCGATCAGATACCAGGAGGGCGAGTTCGCGCTCGAAGGCCTCGATGCGCCGACGCCGCAGGGGCAAGTGAAGATGGAGCGCTTCGCGCTCAAATCGCTCAGCCTCGCAAACCTGATGCGTTGGGCCGCGAGCCTCACCACTCCCGGGCAGGCGCCCTCGCCCGATCAGATGCTGGGCCTGTTCCGGGTGCTCGAAGGCGCCGAGATCAAAGGCGTGGTCTCGCCCTACAAGAACACGCGGCAACTCGTCACCATCGACACGATCAGCCTGAACTGGGGCCAGTTGGTCGGCTCGATCCCGAGCAAGGCCAATCTGGTCGTGAAGATGGTTGCCCCCACCGATCCGGCCAATCCCACGCAGCTGCCGCTGACGATGGCCGGCATCGACAAACTGGCAATCAGCCTCGATCTCGGCGCGGCCTGGACGGAGTCCTCCGGTGCGCTGGCGCTCGCGCCGGCCACGATCGACCTCGGCAACCTCGCCAAGGCGCAGGTCCGCCTCGCGCTCGCCAACGTGCCGCGCGGCGTGTTCACGGCCGACCCGGTGCAGGCCATGAGCCAGGCCGGGCAGATCGAAACCGGCGCGATCGAGCTCTCCTTACGCGACAGCGGCGTCGTCGATCTGGTCGTGGCGCAGTTTTCGCGGATGCAGAATGTCAGCCGCGACGCGGCGCGCGGCGCCATCGTCGAGATGATCCGGGCGCAGGGTGAGAAGATCGCGGCCGCCAATCTCGATGCCAAGGCGGCGGTCGATGCCCTCGCCGGCTTCGTCGAGACGTCAGGGCAAACGCTCACCATCAAGCTGACGCCGCTCGGCAAGGTGCCGGTGCTTCAGCTCATGGATGCTCTGAACAGCGAGCCCATCGTCGCGCTGGCACAGTTCAGGATCGAGGCGTCGACAGGGCTGTAAGGCAGCGCGGAGGATGGCCGTTGGATTAGCGAAAATCCCTCCCGTCATTGCGAGCGCAGCGAAGCAATCCAGAGCCCCTCCGCGGAAAGATTCTGGATTGCTTCGCTGCGCTCGCAATGACGACGTGGAGAGACCTGACGCTATATCAATCAGATCGACTCGCGGTGACTCCCCCTCACCGCCTCGCATCTTCGATGCGATGCGGCCTCTCCCGCAAGCGGGGAGAGGCGAAGAGATCACTTCTGCGGCAGGTTCACCCGCACATGCAGCTCGCGGAGCTGCTTGGTCGTGGCTTCCGACGGTGCGCCCATCAGGAGATCCATGGCCTGCTGGTTCATCGGGAACAGCGAGATCTCGCGCAGATTGGTGGTGCCACAGAGCAGCATGACGATGCGGTCGACGCCCGCGGCCATGCCGCCGTGCGGCGGCGCGCCGTACTGGAAGGCGCGGTACATGCCGCCGAAGCGCTCGACCACTTCCTGCTCGCCGTAACCTGCGATCTCGAACGCCTTCACCATCGCTTCCGGCACGTGGTTGCGGATGCCGCCCGAGGCGATCTCGTAGCCGTTGCAGGTGATGTCGTACTGGAACGCCTTGATGGTCAGCGGATCCTGGCCCTTCAGCGCCTCGAGGCCGCCCTGCGGCATCGAGAACGGGTTGTGCGAGAAGTCGACCTTCTTGTCGTCCTCGTTGTACTCGTACATCGGGAAGTCGACGATCCAGGCGAGCTCGAACCGCTCCTTGTCGGTGAGGTTCAATTCCTCGCCGACCTTGTTGCGGGCAAGGCCGGAGAACTTCCAGAACTTGTCGGGATCGCCGGCGACGAAGAAGGCGGCATCGCCTTCCTTGACGCCGATCTGCGCGCGGATCGCAGCGGTGCGCTCAGGCCCGATGTTGTTCGCAAGCGGACCGGCGCCCTCGCCGCCCTCGCGCCACATGATGTAGCCGAGACCGGGCTGGCCCTCGCCCTGCGCCCACGAGTTCATGCGGTCGCAGAACGCGCGGCTGCCGCCGCCCGGTGCGGGGATCGCCCAGACCTGGTTCTTGGGGTCTTCGAGCATGCGCGCGAACACCTTGAAGCCGGAGCCGCGGAAGTGCTCGGAGACGTCCTGCATCTCGATCGGGTTGCGCAGGTCTGGCTTGTCGCTGCCGTATTTGCACAGCGCTTCGGCGAACGGAATCCGGCGCCAGTTCTTGCTCACGGGCTTGCCCTTGGCGAACTCCTCGAACACGCCGGTGATGACGGGCTCCATCGCCGCAAACACGTCCTCCTGCGTGACAAAGCTCATCTCGACGTCGAGCTGGTAGAACTCGCCCGGCAGACGGTCGGCACGCGGGTCCTCGTCGCGGAAGCACGGCGCGATCTGGAAGTAGCGGTCGAAGCCGCTCATCATCAGCAATTGCTTGTACTGCTGCGGCGCCTGCGGCAGTGCGTAGAACTTGCCGGGATGGATGCGCGAGGGCACCAGGAAGTCGCGCGCGCCTTCCGGCGAGGACGCGGTCAGGATCGGGGTGTTGAACTCGAAGAAGCCCTGCCCCTCCATCCGCCGACGCATCGACTTGATGATTTCGACGCGCGTCATGATGTTCTGGTGCAGCTTCTCGCGGCGCAGATCGAGGAAGCGGTATTTCAGGCGAATGTCTTCAGGATATTCCTGGTCGCCGAACACCGGCAGCGGCAGGTCGCCGGCCGGGCCCAGCACCTCGATCTCGCTGACATAGATCTCGACCTTGCCGGTCGGCAGATCGTCATTGTCGGTGCCTTCAGGGCGGCGGCGGACCTTGCCGTCCATCTTGACCACGAATTCCGAGCGCAGCTTTTCGGCCAGCGAGAACGCCGGCGAGTCCGGGTCGACCACGCACTGGGTCAGGCCGTAATGGTCGCGCAGATCGATGAACAGCACGCCGCCATGGTCGCGCACGCGATGGACCCAGCCCGAGAGGCGGATCGTCTCGCCGATGTTGCTGTCGCGGAGCGCGCCGCATGTATGTGACCGGTAGCGATGCATGGTCGTCCCAAAATGATGTCTGAGGATCGAATCGGACGACTGAGGTGGCCGGTCCGAAGTTGCGGCAGGGTTTACCCGACGAGGCCCAAAGCGGCAACCAAGGGAACGGGCTGTTTTGGGCCCAAAAGGCCCATTTTTGGCCGATTGGGCCTCAAGCCTTTGCCATCAGGCGTTCCCCGCCTATCTTTACCTCCATGACCGTTCATTTCCCCTTCCAGAACTCGTATTCGGCGCTGCCGGACAGCTTCTTTGCCCGGGTCGCGCCGACCCCTGTCGCTGCCCCCCGGCTAATCAAGCTGAACCGGCCGCTGGCGGTCCAGCTCGGGCTCGATCCGGATATCTTGGAGACGCCTGAGGGCGCCGAGATTCTGGCCGGCAAGACGGTTCCCGCCGGCGCCGATCCGATCGCCATGGCCTATGCCGGCCACCAGTTCGGGCAGTTCGTGCCCCAGCTCGGCGACGGCCGTGCGATCCTGCTCGGCGAGGTCATCGACAAGGACGGCGTCCGCCGCGACATCCAGCTCAAGGGCTCGGGCCCCACCCCGTTCTCGCGCCGCGGCGACGGCCGCGCTGCGCTCGGGCCCGTCTTACGCGAATACATCGTCAGCGAAGCGATGTACGCGCTGGGCATTCCGACCACACGCTCGCTTGCCGCCGTCGTCACCGGCGAGCACGTCATCCGCGAGACCGCGCTGCCTGGCGCCGTGCTGACGCGCGTGGCGTCGAGCCACATCCGCGTCGGCACCTTCCAGTTCTTTGCCGTCCGCCGCGATACCGACGCAATCCGCCGGCTCGCCGACCACGTCATCGCCCGCCACTACCCAGACCTGCTCGGCACCGAGCGGCCCTATCACGCGCTGCTTGCCGGCGTCGTCGCGCGCCAGGCCGAGCTCGTCGCGCGCTGGCTGCTGGTCGGCTTCATCCATGGCGTGATGAACACCGACAATTCTTCGATCTCGGGCGAGACCATCGACTACGGCCCCTGCGCCTTCATGGATGCCTACAATCCCGCGCAGGTGTTTTCCTCGATCGACGAGATGGGCCGCTACGCCTACGCCAACCAGCCGCGCATCGCGCTGTGGAATCTGACCCGGCTCGCCGAGTGCCTGCTGCCGCTGTTCGGCGAGGAGCAGGACAAGGCGGTCGAGCAGGCGCAGGAGATTCTCGGCGCATTCCCCGAGACATTCAGCAAGGCCTATCAGGCGGGCCTGCGCAAGAAGGTCGGCCTGTTCACGGAGCGCGACGGCGACGAGGCCCTGATCCAGGACCTGCTCGACGCCATGGCAAAGAACCAGGCCGACTTCACCCTGACCTTCCGCAGGCTGGGTGACGCGGCAGGCGATCCGGCCGCGGACGACGTGCGCGCAGAGTTCATGGACCCCGCAGCCTTCGATGAGTGGGCCAGGCGCTGGCGGGAGCGTCTCGCGGCCGAGCCGCAATCCGCCGCCGAGCGGCAGACCGCCATGAACGCCGTCAACCCAATCTTCATCCCGCGCAACCATCGCGTCGAGGCGGTGATCCAGGCCGCGGTGAACAACGACGACTACGCGCCGTTCGACGAATTGGTGAAGGTGCTGGCGAAGCCGTACGAGGACCAGCCGGACTATGCCGCCTACGCCGATCCGCCTCTGCCGGACCAGCGGGTGTTGCAGACGTTCTGCGGGACGTGAGGGACGAGCTCGGTGCGTAGGATGGATTAGCCGAAGGCGTAATCCACCACTTCTTCTGACCAGAGGAAAGTAAAGAGGTGGATTACGCTTCGCTAATCCACCCTACAAAAGTGACCCGGCCATCACGCACGCTCTCCAAACTCGCCTGCCAACTTGGCGTCACCGCCCCAATCCTCGGGAAATAGTCCCGCGCGGACATCGCGGTGAAAGGAGGAGTACGGCCAGTCGCGCACCATCGAGACGTGCCCATGCTTGACGGGATTGCAATAGCAATACTCAACATGGCGCGCGTAGTCGGCCTCATCGCGAATGAGATGTTCCCAGAACCGCCGCTGCCAAATGCCGCGTTCGTTCCGTGCTGCGCGAACCGCGCTTAGTCGCTCGTTCGCTGGCAATGCTTTGGCGAAACGCGTCTTGATCAATCGCCAGCGGACGGAGAAATCAGTATCACCGGACGGCAGCTCCCAAATCGCGTGCAAATGGTCCGGCAGAACCACAAACGCGTTGATCGCGAAAGGATAGGTCTCCCGCGTAGCAGCGACTGCATCTCGTGGGATCTGGATCCGGTCAGTCAGCAGAGCTTTCCGCCGGTCGAGCAGATTCACCGTAAAGAACCAACAGCCCCCAGAGGCTAATGCGCGTCGGTAGTTCCCGACATCACGAGCGAATAGCACAACTTGAAGTTGGCTCACAGTGGTGGATTACGCCTTCGGCTAATCCACCCTACGGCTGCCTCCTTGTGGACCCGTTCTGCCCGCCGGAACCGCTGTCATCAAACTGAAACACATGCGCTCTAACCGCCTGTCAGGGTCGTCTTGCCGGAGGCGTCCATCCTCCAACAGTCCTGACAAGCGCGCATGCCCTTCAAATTTATTCACCTCACCGACACGCATCTCGCGAACCCCGGGCTGAAGCTCTATGGCCTCGACCCGCGCGCCCGGCTGGACGCAGCGATTGCCGACATCAACAAGCATCAGTCCGACGCTGCGTTCGCGGTGGTGACCGGCGATCTCACCCATTGGGGCGAGCCGGAATCCTACGGCAATTTCGCTGACGCGATGGCCGCGCTGAAGATGCCCTACATTGCCATGGTCGGTAACCACGACAAGCGCGTGGCCTGCCTCGATGGCCTGAAGGCCGCGCCGCGCGATCAGAACGGCTTCGTGCAGGGTACGCGCACCACCGAGCACGGCCTGTTCGTGTTCCTGGACACGCTGGACGAGACCAGCCATGCTGGCGAGATGTGCGCCAAGCGCCTCGGCTGGCTCGCAAGCACGCTTGCGGCAGCGCCGGCCGACATGCCGTTCGTCGTCTTCATGCATCATCCGCCCTTCCCGGTCGGCGTCCACGCGATGGACGAGATCGCACTGAAGCAGAGCGCCGAATTCGCTGAAGTCATCGCGCCCTATCGCTCGCGCATCCGCCACCTCTTCTTCGGCCATGTGCATCGGCCGATCTTCGGCAGCTACGGCAAGATTCCGTTCTCGACGCTACGCGGCACCAACCACCAGGTCTGGTTCGAGCTCGACGCAGCCGCGACCGAGCATCTCGCCAGCCACGAGCCGCCGGCCTATGGCGTGGTGCTGATCGACGGGGAGAACCTGGTCGTGCACAGCCACGACTTCCTCGATGAAAGTCTGCGCTTCCCCTTCGCCGCACCGGCGGGGATGGACGACCGCGACTATGCGCTCAACTTCCCGGCGCGGTGAAATGAGCCTCGCTGAACCCGCGGCTCTCCCGGTCGCGGCAACTGCGCCGCCGCGTCTGCTTCTCCTGAAGCGGTTCTCCGCCCGCTTCAAGGCCTCGCTGCCGGCCTATCTGCTGCTGCTGCCCTCCCTGATCTTCCTCGCGCTGTTCACCTACGGCGCGATGGGGCGCGTCATCATCGACGCGCTGTATCAGCGCGCGACGCCCAAGGCGCCGGTCCGCTTCGTCGGCTTTGAGAACATCAACGCGGTGCTCGCCGACCCTGCCTTCACCGGTGCGGTCGTCAACAATCTCATCTACGCCGTCGGCACGGCGATCCCGAGCATCGGCCTGGCGCTCTTGTTTGCGCTGGCGCTGTCGCGCACCAACGCCGTGAACAGCGTGCTGCGCGCCGCGCTGTTCCTGCCGGTGCTGATCCCGATGGTCGCAGCGTCCGCGCTGTTCCTGTTCATCTTCCTGCCGAATGTCGGCCTGCTCGACTATTACATTGGCCGCCTGCTGCCGGTGCTGCCGAACTGGCTCGGCGATTCCGACATCGCGCTCTACGCGATCATGGTCATCACCATCTGGAAGAACGCCGGCTACTACATGCTGTTCTTCCTCGCTGGCCTCCAGGCGGTGCCGGAGGACGTGATGGAGGCGGCGCATCTCGACGGCGCGGGACCATGGCAGCGCCTGCGCCACATCATCCTGCCGGAGCTTAAGCCCACCTTCCTGTTCGTCACCGTGATCGCGACCCTCAACGCGGTCACGCAGGTCGACCATGTCTTCGTTATGACCAAGGGCGGGCCGTCCAACGCGACCAATCTCGTGCTGTTCTACATCTACCAGCAGGCCGTCGAGCACTACGACATCGGCAAGGCATCGGCCGCCACGTTGCTGACGCTCGCGGCGCTGATGGCCCTCACCGCGCTCTCGTTCCGGACGATGGCGAACCGGGAGGGCGGACCATGAAACTGATCGACCGGCTGTTCAAGGACGCCCCGCTCGCCACCCGTGGCGAGATCACGCCGAAGCTCGGCTTTGCGCTGACCGTGCTGCTCGCGATCATCTGGCTTGTCCCCTTCCTCTGGATGGGCGTTGCGACGCTGCGCCCTGCCTCGGACGGGATCAACGCCATGGCCGAGTTGATGCCGAGCCTAAAGCCGACGCTCGACAACATCAGGGATGCCTGGGAGATCGGCGATTTCCCGCGCTACGCTCTCAACACCACCATCATCTGCACCGGCATCCTGCTGGTGCAGTTCGTCACCATCACACTGGCGGGCTTTGCCTTTGCGCGGCTCGAATTCGCCGGCAAGACGCTGATCTTCTATCTGTTCCTGATGCAGCTCATGCTGGTGCCGGTGCTGCTGATCGTGCCGAATTTGAGCCTGGTCGCACAGCTTGGCCTCTACGACACGCTGACCGGCGTAATGATGCCGTTCTTCGCCTCCGCCTTCGGCACCTTCCTGATGCGCCAGGCGTTCGAGGCGATTCCGACCGAGCTCGAAGACGCCGCGCTCATTGACGGCGCCAGCCTGTTCCAGCGCATCCGCCACATCTACGTGCCGCTGTCGATGCCGAGCTTCTCCGCCTTCGCCATCATCTCGGTGACCAGCCATTGGAACGACTTCCTGTGGCCGCTGATGGTGATCAATTCGCCGGACAAGCGGCCGCTCACGGTCGGTCTGTCCGTCTTCACCGCGACCGCCGAAGGCACCCAGGCCTGGGGCACCATCGCCGCCGGCACGCTGATGGTGATCGCTCCGCTGCTCGTCACCTTCCTGATCTTCCAGAAGCGATTCATCAGCTCTTTCGTCACCTCAGGCATCAAATAGGAGATTTTCCGATGCTGTTTTCCCGCAGGCTCATGCTCGGCCTCGCCATGGCAGGCACTATGGCAGGCGCCCTCGCCTTTCCCGCACTCGCCGGCGAAGGTCCGACCGAGATCGACCTGTTCTTCCCCGTCCCCGTCGACGGCAAGCTCGCCCGCGACATGGGCACCCTGATCAAGGAGTTCAACGAGACCCATCCCGCCATCAAGGCGACTGCGGTCTACACCGGCTCCTATGACGACACGCTGATCAAGACGCGCGCCGCGATCAAGGCGGGCAAGCCGCCCTCCGCCGTGATCATGTCGGCGAACTTCCTCCTGGACATGCAGATCGAGAACGAGCTCACCAATCTCGACTCCCTGATTGCCGCCGACGGCACCACCAAGGAACAATTCCTGGGCCAGTTCTTCCCGGCGCTCCAGGGCAACGCGGTGATCAACCGCTCGGTCTATGGCGTGCCCTTCCACAATTCGACGCCGCTGCTCTACATCAACGCCGACCAGGCCAAGGAAGCGGGCCTCGATCCGAACAAGCCGCCGCAGACCTGGGCGGAGCTGACTGACTGGGCCAAGAAGCTGACCAAGCGCGAGGGCGACAAGGTGACCCGCTGGGGCATCGCGATCCCCTGCGCCTACGACTATTGCGGCTGGATGATGGAAACGCTCACCATGACCAATGGCGGGCGCTACTACAACGAGGAGTTCGGCGGCGAGGTCTATTACGACACGCCCTCGATGCTCGGCGCGCTGACCTGGTGGAACGACCTCGTCAGCAAGCACAAGGTGCATCCGCCCGGCGCGACGCCCGGTCCGGCCGTCAGCACCTCCTTCATATCAGGCAATGCCGCGATGATCATGCTGTCCACGGGCTCGCTGACCTATGTGCGCGACAACGCCAAGTTCGCCTACAAGGTCGCCTTCATCCCGCGCAACGTCCGCAACGCCGTGCCGATCGGCGGCGCCTCGCTGATCGTTCCGGCTGGCCTCGAGGCCGACAAGCAGAAGGCCGCCTGGACGCTGATCAAGTGGATGACCTCGCCCGAGAAGAGCGCCTGGTGGAGCCGCGCCACCGGTTATTTCGCGCCTAACATGGCCGCCTACAAGACGCCTGACATGGTCGAGTTCCTTAGCAAGAACCCGGACGCCAAGACCGCCGTCGAGCAGCTCGACGTCGCCAAACCCTGGTTTGCGACCTACAAGACCGTGCCGGTGCGCAAGACGCTCGAGGACGAGGTGATGCTGGTGCTGAACGGCAAGAAGCAGCCGAAGGAGGCCCTCATCGCCGCCCAGAAGGCCGCCGACGAGACGCTCAAGCCGTACAACGCCGAGACCTCACTGAAGCTGCCCTGAGGCGCGGTCGCACTCGCAAACAAGCTTCGGCGCTCCGTCATGCGGGGCGCCGAAATCGTTTCAGGCGGTCCGGCATTAACCCCCCGTCCACCATCCGGCTCGGCCCGCCGCCGGTAACCACGACAATTAACAGACCCTCAACGCACTCCCGACAAGTCTAACGGTCCTTGGGGGGATTTTGCCGTGGATCTGTTGGTTTTCGAGTTCCTGGGACTGGCCTTGGTCGCCATGTGCGTGCTGGTGGTGGCGCTGCCATGCGCCCGGAAATCCTCGCAGCGGGTCCGTTACGAATAGGATTTGGCCGGAAAAGAGCGATTCCGGCCCAAATGCAAGGGTCGAATTCGCTTAGAGCCCCTTGACATCACAGCGCTTTCGGCAGAACGGCTGATATCAAGTGTCATGGGCCGTTCATGGATTTGATTACCACCACCGCTGACCTCGCGGCTGCCTGCAGCCGGCTGGCCAAGCACCCCGTCATTACTGTCGATACCGAGTTCCTGCGCGAAACCACCTACTACCCGCTGCTGTGCGTGGTGCAGATGGCCAGCGCCGAGGAAGCCGTGGTCATTGACGCCCTCGCCGTGGGCATCGACCTCAAGCCGTTCTTCGAGCTGATGGGCAACGAGGGCGTGCTGAAGGTGTTCCACGCCGCCCGCCAGGACATCGAGATCATCTGGCATCAGGCCAACATCATTCCCCACCCGGTGTTCGATACCCAGGTGGCGGCCATGGTGCTCGGTTATGGCGACAGCATCGCCTACGACCAGCTGGTCGAGAAGGTCACCGGCCATCGCCCGGACAAGACCCACCGCTTCACCGACTGGTCGCGCCGCCCGCTGACCAAGGAGCAGATGCACTACGCAGTGTCCGACGTCACCCATCTGCGCGACGTCTTCGCGGCCCTCGACGCCGACCTGAAGAAACGCCGCCGCAGCGAATGGGTCTCGATCGAGATGGAGGTCCTGACCTCGCCCAAGACCTACGACTTCCACCCCGAGCGCGCCTGGGAGCGGCTGAAGACGCGGGTGCGCAAGCCGAAGGATCTCGCGGTGCTGATGGAGGTCGCGGCCTGGCGCGAGCAGGAGGCGCAGAGCCGCGATGTGCCGCGCGGCCGCGTGCTGCGCGACGAGGCCATCAGCGATATCGCAACGCATGCGCCGAACACGCTGGAGAAGCTCGCCCATCTGCGCTCGGTGCCGAAGGGCTTTGAGAAGTCCAAATGGGGCGCTGACATCGTCGCCGCGGTCGAGCGCGGCTTGGCGCGGGATCACTCCACGCTGCCGAAGCTGGAGAAGCCCCGCAACAATTCCAACGGTGCAGCCATCGTCGAGCTCTTGAAGGTCCTGCTGCGGATGACCGCGGAGCGCCATGCGGTCGCAAGCAAGGTGATCGCGACCGTCGACGATCTCGAGGAGATCGCAGCCAGTGACGAGGCCGATGTGCCGGCGCTACGCGGCTGGCGCCGCGAGCTGTTCGGCGATGCCGCACTGAAGCTCAAGCGCGGCGAGCTGGCGCTCGCGATCGAGAAAGGCCGCGTGATCGGGGTCCAGCGGGCTTAGGCGCGCCTCGATTCCTCCCCGCGGTCGTCCTGGCGACAGCCAGGACCCATTACCCCAGGGAGCAATTTGGCGAAGACTCGCCGCCCGGTACTCCTACCAGCCCCATCGATGAATCACGCGGTATGGGTCCTGGCTTTCGCCAGGACGACACCGGTGGATGTGGTCGGCTCCTCCGGCCACACTGACACGCTCGATCCTACGCCGGCGTCAGCTTCGCCACTTCCGCCTTCATGTCGTTCAGCACGCCCGATATCGCCGCCACCAGCTCGTCGATCTGGCTCTTGGTGACGATCAGCGGCGGGCAGATGGCGATGGCATCGAGCATGTTGCGGGAGATCACACCGCGCTCCTGGAGCATGCGGCTGGCAATGCCGCCGACGGCGCCGGGTGTCGCCGCTGCCGTCTTGCGCTGCTTGTCGAGCACGAGCTCGAGCGCGGCGATCATGCCGACGCCGCGGACCTCGCCGACCAGCGGATGGCTGGCAAGCTCACGCAGCTTGCCCTGCATGTAGGCGCCGAGCTCGGCGGCATGCGCGACCAGGCCGCGCTCCTCGATGATCTTCAGGTTTTCCAGTGCAATGGCCGAGCCGACGGGGTGGCCGCCCGCGGTGAAACCGTGGCCGAGCACGCCGATCTTGTTGCTCTCGTCCGCGATCGGCTCGAACATGCGGTCGTTCAGGATGATCGCCGACAGCGGGAAATAGCTCGACGTGATCTGCTTGGAGACAACGATCGCGTCCGGCTTGATGCCATAGGTCTCGCAGCCGAACATCTTGCCGGTGCGGCCGAAGCCGCAGATCACCTCGTCGGCGACCAGCAGGATGTCGTACTTCCTCAAGACCGCCTGGATCTTGTCCCAATAGGTCGCGGGCGGCACGATGACGCCGCCCGCCCCCATCACTGGCTCGCCGAAGAAGGCTGCGATCGTATCCGGCCCCTCCTTCTGGATCAGCGCGTCGAGCTCCTCGGCCCGGCGCGTGGCGAATGCCTCCTCGCTCTCGCCGGGCGCGCCGTCCTTGTAGAAGTGCGGCGAGCCCGTGTGCAGGATGTTCGGCAGCGGCAGGTCGAACGAGCGGTGATTGTTCGGCAGGCCCGTGAGGCTGGCCGACGCGATGGTGACGCCGTGATAGGCGCGCAGGCGGCTGATCACCTTCTTGCGCTGCGGCTGGCCGAGCGCATTGGAGCGATAGGCGATCAGCTTCAGGACGGTGTCGTTCGCCTCAGAGCCGGAATTGGTGAAGAACACCTTGCTCATCGGCACCGGCGCGAGCGCCACCAGCTTCTCGGCGAGGTCGATCGAGGGCCCGTGCGATTTGGCGGAGAACGTGTGGTAGAACGGCAGCGCCTGCATCTGCTTGTGCGCCGCCTCGACCAGGCGCTTCTCGTTGAAGCCGAGCCCGACGCTCCACAGGCCCGCCATCGCCTCGAAATAGCGCTTGCCCGATGCGTCAAAGACGTAAGGGCCCTCGCCGCGCTCGATCACCAGGGGACCGGCCTGCTGATGGGTGCGCGCGTTGGTGTAGGGATGGAGCTGGTAGGCCACATCCCGGGCCTCTTGCGAATTCGGCAGCATGGACATTTGCGAAAGATCCTCAAGGTCGTCACATCGCCGGCACGGCCAGCGTCATCACTTGGCTATTGCGACAACGCAGAACTTGCAACGCCAATTCGTCGGCAGCAAGCGCTCAGCAGCGTTGCACAAAGCCGCAGACGGAACAGCGCTCAGGCTGCGCTGTCGTCATCACCATCGTCGGCGGCGGCAGCAGCAGCTTCCCGCACCTCCACCAGCGCCATCGACAGCAGATAGACCGTCGTGGGCAAGCCGACGCGCCGCGCCGCCTCGACGGCCCGCGACAGGTCGCTTGCCAGCTCCTTGAGTTCGTCTCCCCTTGACAATGTCCCACCCCATCCATCCGCCGATCGCGACCGCCTACACCGCGACGGCGCCGCTGGTTCTGATCAGTTCGGCGCTGGGTTGGATTGTAGCAAAGTTAGCGACGACATTCACTACCGCATGCTTGTAGGCGGCGGCATCGCCCGCGCCCGGCTGGCGGCAGGCCACGGCGTCCGCCACCACCTGATAATGATGGCTGCGGTGAAACCCGTCGACGGCGGTGGCGAGGATGGTCTCGTCCAGGGAAAAGCCGATCAGCACGCAGCGCACGTTGCGGATATTGGCCATGTAGTCCACAAACCGCGCCGAGCTGTAGGCCGAGGGCAGCGGGTGCTCGAACGTCATCTCGCCGGGCCGCGGCTTGGTCGCCGCGATCCAATCGGTCAGCCTGGATGCCGGATTGAACCAGGCCGCCTGGGCGATGCGCTTCAGATGCATCACCGGCCAGAGATTGTCGCGCCAAAGCGTCAGGAGCTCCAGGCAGCGCGCGGTGGCGGCCTCGCCGTCGAGGATGACGTGGCGACGCCCGGGGGTCAGATATTCGACCTGGAGATCCGCGCAGACCAGGATGGGCGGATTATCGTTGATGGAAGCCAGCATTATCTTGCGCAGAGCTGCACCAGTTTCAGCGATCGGCGAGCGCGAGGTCCCGCAGCGGCGAGGTCACCGCCCGCCCGGCGGAGGCGTCGAGCACGCCCGGCCGGTCCCAATCGCCCTCGGGACGGATGATCACGTAAGGATCGCTGTCCAGCGTGATGGCGTCCGGCCCCGGCTCGATCTCCAGCAGCATTTCCGTGTAGGAAAAATCCGAGAAGGTGATCTTGCGATTGTGGCCGAGCGGTTTGGCACCGAAATGGGCCCAGAAATCGACCAGCCGGTCCTGCGCCTGGCCGTAGATCTTGCGAAACCCCTTGCGCTTCACATAGTCGACGCTCGCCTGCACCAGCTTGAACGAGACGCGCGAGCGCCGATATTGGTGTCGCACCGCGAGCCGCTCCACCTTGGCGAAATCGCCGAAGAAGCGCACCCGCAGGCAGCCCGCAGGCTCGTTGCCGACATAGCCGATGAAATGCGCGGCCACCATGTCGTTGCCGTCGAACTCCTCTTCGAACGGACAATCCTGCTCGGCGAGATAGACCGCCGAGCGGATCGCGGTGACAAGCATGAGATCGTTGGGATCGCGCGCAAGGCGGATGGTGACGGCGCGGGAGTCGGGCTTCGCGAGGGGAATCCTAGTACCGTGCATCTGCAAAACTCCTTGCTTTGATGATCGCGCCCGGCATGCGCATCGGCCGCCGGTGCCATGGGCGCTCGTAGCACCACAGGTCGGGTTGGAAGCTCGGAACCGGCTCGAAGCCGGTCGCCCTCATGATGTCGCGTCCGGCCACGGTTGACGGCTGCGCATAGCAATCCGCGCCGCGAAATCTTAGCTGTCGCAGGTGGGCCGCGGCCTTGCCGAGACCAGCGATGCCGCGGCCCGTCGCCGCAATCGCCCAGATGTAGATGGCAGCAACCTCCTCCTTCGCGGAGGCAAGATAGTGCGTCTCCGGCGCGGTGAGGCAGATCTCGTCGAGCAACAACGCATCGTGCCCGCGGTCGCTCAGAAACAGGAAGGCCATGCCACCGAGCAGCTTGCCGTTCCGGCTGAAGGTCAGGATGCTCTGAGGATCGAAAGTGAAGTATTTCGCCAGTTCCGCCGTTCCGATCTGCACACCGGGCACCAGCCGGCGCGCCATCTCGGAAAGCGTCGCAATTTCGGAAAATTGCGCGCAACGGACATCGACATCCGGACTGAGCGGCAGCGCGTCGAAATCATGCCTTGCGGCAAACGAGCCCCTTTCCATAGCCAGATCGCCCCTCTATCGTTTGCGGCTTTCGTGCCCCGCTATGTCGAGCTTAGCGGCTGGGGATCAAGAGTATGCAGCAGTTATTGCACCGGGGTGCTGCGATGATGCAGCACCGTGAAGAAGCCCTGGACGCGTCCTGGGACGATTTGAAACTATTTCTAGCGTGCGCAAAATATAAAAGTTTTCGCAACGCCGCCGAAGAACTCGGCCTCACCTCGACGACGCTGATGCGCCGGATCGACCGACTCGAAGAGAGCATCGGCTGCAAGCTGTTCCTGCGCGACCAGAGCGGGCTCACGCTCAGCGACGAAGGCACAGCGATGATTGCCGACGTCGCGCATATGGAGCGTCACGCCTTCAACGTCTTCCGGCGCGCATCGCGCTCGTCGAACGATACGTCGGGCACCGTGCGCGTCGCCGTGACGGAAGGCCCCGGCAATTTCTGGATCCTGCCGCGGCTGATCGATTTCCAGAAAACCTATCGCAAGATCACCGTCGATCTGCGCTGCGCGATGGAGCAGGCCGACGTCGCGCGGCTCGAGTCCGATATCGCGATCCAGCTCGAGCCGCCGACCAACCCCGATCTGATCGTCGCAAAGCTCGGCCGTCTGCACATCTACCCCTTCGTCTCCAAGGAGTACGAAAGCCTCTACGGCCTGCCGGCGACGCTCGCCGAATTGAAGAACCACCGCATCATCAAGCAGAGTGCTCCGCAGGTCGACGACGGGGCCTACGCCCGCGTGCTCGGGCTTAAATCGCTCGAGGGCATCGTCGGAATCAAGACCAACTCCTCGGTCGGCGTACTCTACGCGGTTGAGCGCGGCGCCGGCATCGGCTTCCTGCCGACGGTGTCGATCGCGCTCGGCGCACCGTTCATTGCCGTCGATCTCGGCGTGAGCCACCACGCCGACCTATGGCTCACCTATCACAAGGAGTTTCGCGACTCCGAGCGCCACAAGATCGTGATCGACTGGCTGAAGAAGATCTTCGATCCCAGGACTTATCCCTGCTTCCGCGACGAGTTCATCCATCCGAACGCGCTGGTGCCGATGATGACGGCCGCGCGCGAAGGCTTTGGGCTCACCGGTTACATCGCAGCGACGCCGACGTGAGCGCGGCGCTCACCACCGATATTCGAAGCCGACCGTGCCCTGGTGCGAGGTGAGCTCGTTGCGGAACTTGCCGTCGTAATTGATGTAGAGCCGCGCGGTGTTGGTCAGGCTGAGCGAGCCGGAGGCGCCGGCATCCATGCCGTAGCGGCTCTCGCCGATGCCGGGCACGACGATGCTCTCGGTCCCCAGGCTGACCTGGACCGAGCCGAGGTTCTGATAAAAATTGTCGACGAACTTGCCGTAGGCCGAGAGATCCAGAATCTTCTGGCCGAAGATGAAGTAGCGGCCGACCTCGGCCCCGATCATGACACGCGCGCGCGAGAGCGCCGTCGAGCCGACGTTGAGCGGATCGAGGCCGCCGGCCTCCTGGAACGCCGCACTGGTGGCGCGGACATATTCGAGCGCACCCTTGGGCACGACGCGCATCTGATCCTTGGTCCAGTAGTAGCTGATCTCCGTCAGTGCGCCGTCGACCGCGGCACGATAGCCGGCGGTGGCAAGGCCAAAGCCGGTATCCCGGCTGGAACGGACCTTGCCGAAACCGTGCACCACCGCGAACGCCCAGGTCCACGGGCCTTTGTCGATGGAGCCGTTGAAGCCGACCTGGGTCAAATCGAGCGTCGCCGACTGGAGCGCGAGCGGCACGTCGATATCGGTGTGGCTCTGATCGACGGAGAAGCCGAGATTGACGCCAGGCGCGAGCCGCGCGCCGAAGCCGGCGACGCCGCCAAACGTCTTGCGCTTGTCGCCGACGAAATCCCCCTGCGCATCGGTGCGGACCGAAATACCGTAGCCCTCGAACCAGGTGCGGTAACGGGGATCTTCCGTGCTTGCGGACGCGCCGCCGCCGCCCGGATTGGTCCGGAACGCCCGGTTGAAACCACCCGACGCCTGGTTGCCGAGCCGCTCCAGAAACCCCGACCCGAGATCGAGCGTGCTGTTACCGACCGACTGGTCGTAATTGGTCGAGGTCGGCATCGGAATTGGCGTCGGCGTGGGCGTTGGGGTCGGCGTTGGCGTCGGGGTCTGCGCGTAGCCGGGCGTCGCCGCCGACATCGCCACGACGAGCGCAAGCGCCATCGCGATCGCTGCCGCGCCCCGGCGGACGCGGTTCAGCCCGATCGTCTGCCGTGTCCCTGGGGGCTGCGATGTGCAGCACATGACGACAAATCCCGAAGCAAATGGCGGCGCGCAAAAATGCAACACGAGCGGCGCACGCATGCTGCGATTTGCGCCGAACTGTTACTGAGGGTCAACCGGCTGGCGCCTCCAGACAGGGGTGATTGCTCCCGATTGTGGTTCCGCGGCCACAGGTCGGAAATTGCAGACGGGCACTTCCGGGTGGGGTCTTGAAATTTGCGCGCGGCTTGCTAACGGGCCATTTTCGTGTTGCAATATCGGACACAATCGGAATTGGCCGCTCGACTGTGCGTTTCGCGACATTGAGACTCAAGACTCGAACAGACTTCCGGAAGCCCGTTTGTGGCGTGGCACGCGAAAAGCGGCCGCGTCTTTTTTTTATCTAGCGGAGGAGACTAGCGATGCCGCAAAAGGGCACCGTCAAATGGTTCAACCCCACCAAGGGCTATGGGTTCATCAAGCCGAACGGCAGCGACAAGGACGTGTTCGTCCATATCTCCGCCGTCGAGCGTGCAGGACTCTCCACCCTCAACGAAAACCAGGTGGTTGAATACGACCTCGTGGAGAACCGCGGAAAATCATCCGCGGAGAACCTCAAGGTCTCCTGATCTCTCGTCTCACACGCGAGACATCACGACGTTGCCCCCGGCTCTGCCGGGGGATTTTGTTATTAGCCCCCTGTCCGTTCTGATTGGACGCCGCGCAGATTTCCGGTTATATTACCGGAAATTGAACGCGAGGTGGCCTGTGGCAACAAAATCCCAGCGAAAGGCAACCCGGACCCATCGGCGCCGCGCCGCAGCGCGTGGTCTGGTACGGGTTGAAGTCCAAGCTGCGAAGAAGGACGCAAGTCTCATCCGCGCCCTAGCCGAAACCCTGCGCGACAAACCGGAAAGAGCTGCTGCGCTTCGATCGACGCTCGCAAGTGCTCTCCTCAATGCTGACGTCAGGACCGCCTTCGACGTCTTTGGCTCCGAACTTCCCGATGAAGCGTTCGACGGTGTATTCGATCAGCCCCGGCGTGACGGCTGGCGGGAGGTCGACTTGTGAGGTTTCTGGTCGACACCAACGTCATTTCCGAAATACGCAAGCGCGAGCGCGCCGACCCAAACGTCATTCGGTGGGTCAATCAGACCCCAGCGGAGGATATCGGAACGAGTGTCTTGGTTCTGGCCGAAATTCGCCGAGGCATCGAACTGAAAAGGCGAAACGATCCGCTCCAGGCGACATCTCTCGACCGATGGTTTTCGCAGATGAGGATCCGACTCGCCGATCGGGTTCTTCCAATCGATGAGACCGTCGCCGAGACCTGGGCCCTCCTTGGAATTCCCAATCCGCTGCCGCTCATTGACAGCCTTCTTGCCGCCACTGCCAAGGTTCACGGCCTGACACTGGTGACGCGCAACATTGCCGATATTGAATCGGCCGGCGTCACGCTGCTCGATCCGTTTGCAGCGCCGTGAGCGCAACGGCGAGTCGGCAAACTAAATCGAATAGCTGGGCAGTTGCCCTACTTCACCACCGGCGCAATCAGGAAATTCTCCGACGGCCCGCTGCCCGCCGTCTTGCAGACATCGCCCTCGATCTGGACCTTGCCGGTCGCCAGCAGCCGTAGCGCTTCCGGATAGATGCGGTGCTCGACTTCGAGGATGCGCTCCGACAGCGTGTCCGCGGTATCGTGGTCGCTGACGGGAACCGCGCCCTGCATCACGATCGGGCCGGCGTCGGTCTCGGGGATGACGAAGTGCACCGTCGCGCCAGACAGTTTGACGCCGGCGCGCAGGGCTTGGCCGTGCGGGTCGAGGCCGGGAAACGACGGCAGCAGCGAGGGATGGATGTTGAGCATCCGCCCGTACCAGGACTTGGTGAATTCGGCCGTAAACAGGCGCATGAAGCCGCCGAGACAGATCAGCTCGATGCCGTGCTGATCGAGCGCGGCCTGCAGCACCGCCTCGAAGCCGGCGCGATCCTTGCCGAACGGCTTGCTCTCGATCACGAGGGTCTTTACGCCGCCCGCCCTGGCCCGTTCGAGCCCGAGCGCATCTGCCTTGTTCGAGATGACGAGCGAAATCTCCGCCGGAAAATCTGGCGGGGCGGCAGCCCTGATCAGGGCCGACATGTTGGAGCCGCGGCCGGAGATCAGGATGGCGACGCGGCGCTTCATCACAGCGCCAGGTCGAGGTGGCCGTTATAGACGACACGGTGCTCGCCCTCGGCCGGGATCAGGGTGCCGAGCTGCGCCACAGTCTCGCCGGCGTCGGTGAAGACCTCGATCACCTTGTCGACCTTGTCCGGCTCGACGATCGCGATCATGCCGATGCCGCAGTTAAAGGTGCGCAGCATTTCGAGCTCGGCGATGCCGGCCTGCGCGGCCAGCCATTTGAACACCGGCAGCACCGGCAGACGCGCCAGATCGATGCCGACGCCAAGATTCTTCGGCAGCACGCGCGGAATGTTGTCGGTGAAGCCGCCGCCGGTGATGTGGGCGAGCCCCTTCACCGCGCCGGTCTCGCGGATCGCGCGCAGGCAGGATTTGACGTAGAGCCGCGTCGGCGTCAGCAGCGCGCCGCCGAGCGTCATGACGGGCGCGAACGGCGCCGGCGCCTCGAAGCCGAAGCCGGACTGCTCGACGATCTTGCGCACCAGCGAGAAGCCGTTGGAGTGCACGCCCGACGAGGCGAGACCGATCACGGCGTCTCCGGCGGCGATGTCCTTGCGCGGCAACAGCGTACCGCGCTCGGCGGCGCCGACGGCAAAGCCGCCGAGGTCATAGTCGCCGTCCTTGTAGAGGCCTGGCATCTCGGCGGTCTCGCCGCCGATCAGGGCGCAGCCGGATTCCCGGCAGCCTTCGGCGACACCCGCGACGATCGCAGCCGTGGCCTCCGGGTCGAGCTTGCCGCAGGCGAAATAGTCGAGAAAGAACAGTGGCTCGGCGCCCTGCACCACGAGGTCGTTGACGCTCATGGCGACGAGGTCGATGCCGATCCCGCCATGCAGGCCGGTCTCGATCGCGATCTTGACCTTGGTTCCGACGCCGTCGGTGGCGGCGACCAGGACGGGATCCCTGAAACCGGCCGCCTTGAGGTCGAACAGGCCGCCAAAGCCGCCGATCTCGGCGTCGGCGCCGGGCCGCGCTGTGGCGCGCACCATCGGCTTGATCAGATCGACCAGGCGGTTGCCCGCGTCGATATCGACGCCTGAATCGGCGTAAGTGAGGCCGTTTTTGCGGTCGGTCATGCCCGATTTCCAGTGGGTTTGCGGCTGGTTACGTCGAATTCCGGGGACGCGCAATGGCTCGCATGGCGCTCGGCGCCATACTATGTAGATATCAACGGGTTCGGCCTTCAAAGAGGCCGGATTCGAGGTCAGGCCGGGTGCCGGGAAGCGCCGCGTGAGTATTCCGAACATTATTACCTTGGGCCGCATCATGCTGGTCCCGATCATCGTCTGGGCCATCGTGTCGAGCCAAATGGAGGTGGCGTTCGCCGTCTTCCTGATTGCCGGGATCAGCGATGCCGTGGACGGCTTCCTCGCCAAGCGCTTCAACATGACAAGCGAGCTCGGCGCCTTGCTCGATCCGCTCGCGGACAAGGCGCTGCTGGTCTCGATCTATATGTCGCTCGGCATCTGGGGCGCGATTCCGCGCTGGATCGTGATCCTGGTGGTATCCCGCGACATCATGATCGTCGCCGCCGTGATCGTGTCCTGGCTGTTCGACCGGCCCGTCGAGATGAAGCCGTCGAAAGTGTCGAAGCTCAACACGGTCGTCCAGGTGGCATTCGCAGCGCTGGTGCTGGCCGCGCTTGCCTTCGGTTTCAAGCCGGCGCCCTATGATATTATCCTGATGGGTCTCGTCACGATCTTCACGCTTTCCTCCGTGTCGCTCTATCTCGTCGAGTGGGTGCGGCACATGAGCACGATCGAGGCCAAATGAGCGCGAACCGGCCCCGCAAAAGGCCAACTCACGCCCGATAGGTCGAATCTTTCAACCGAGGCCGGCCATCCGGCATGGAGCAAAGCAAGCGTGGCAGGCCGCGTTCACCCCCGACAATTGGCGTTCTCGCTTCCGCACGCGGAGAGCCTCAGCCGGGACAATTTCCTCGAAGGCCCCGCCAACGCGGCTGGCCTTGGCTTGATCGACGGCTGGCCGGAATGGCCGAACCGGATCATGTGGCTGGCCGGCCCCGAAGGCAGCGGCAAGAGCCATCTCGCCGCGATCTGGGCCGAGGAGGCCGGCGCCCGCTCGACCACGGCCAATGCGTTGACCGCCGCAGGCGTTCCCGGTGCGCTCGCCACCGGCGCGCTGGTGGTCGAGGATCTCAAGGCCAAGGACTTTGACGAGCGTGCCCTCTTCCACCTGATGAACCTCGCCCGTGAGGACGGCGCCTATGTCCTGTTCACGGGGCGCGATGTGCCGGCTTCGCTGGACATCGAGCTCCGCGACCTGCGCTCGCGGCTGCGCGCCGTCCCGGTGGTCACGCTGCTGCCCCCCGACGACCAGCTCTTCCGTGGCCTGATCGTCAAATTCTGCGCCGACCGCCAGCTCACCGTGGACGAGAGCGTGGTGAGCTACCTCGCCACGCGCCTGGAGCGATCCTCGGCCGCCGCCCGGCATGCCGTGGGACTGCTCGACAGCGAGGCCCTGCGGCTCGGCCGCCCCGTGACCCGGGCGCTGGCCGCCGAACTGTTGCGGGATGCGTGACCCCGCCCAACGCCGCTTGACGGCGCGGAACGGCGGAACATCAATGTCATCGAAACGTCATCGCCCTAACACATGCTCCCGCCGGTTTTGCGCGTAAGTCGCAAATTGGGGCAAACTGGATGGACCGACTTCTCATGGACTCCGCTCAAGTTGTTGAAACAAAAGAAAAAGACGCGGAAGCCGAGAGCCTGCCGGCGATCGCCTCGAGCCCCGAGCGATTCATCAACCGCGAGCTCTCCTGGCTGCATTTCAACCGCCGCGTCCTGGAGGAATCGGTCAATCCCAGCCATCCCGTGCTGGAGCGGGTGCGATTCCTGTCGATTTCCGCAAATAACCTCGACGAATTCTTCATGGTCCGCGTCGCCGGCATCAAGGCCCAGGTGCGCGAGGGCATTGCCGAGCGCAGCCCCGACGGCCTGACGCCGTCCGAGCAGCTCGCGCTGATCAACCGCACCGTCTCCCCGCTTGCCTCGGACCAGCAGGCGATCTGGCGCGACCTGCGCGCCGCGCTGGCCGATGTCGGCATCGTGCTGGTGGACGGCAAGGAGGTCACCAAGGCGGAGCGGACCTGGATCGAGGACTACTTCCTCAACAACGTGTTCCCGCTGCTGACGCCGCTCGCGATCGACCCGGCCCACCCCTTCCCGTTCATCCCGAGCCTCGGCTTCACCATCGCGCTCCAGCTCACGCGCGCCGCCGACGGCAAGCAGATGAACGCGCTGATCCGCATGCCCGGCAAGATCGACCGCTTCATTCGCCTGCCGGCGGAGGGCACCGTGCGGCTGATCTCGCTGGAACAGGCGACCGCCCTGTTCATCAACCGCCTGTTCCCCGGCTACAATCTGCACGGCCAGGGCGCCTTCCGGATCATCCGCGACTCCGAGCTCGAAATCGAGGAAGAGGCCGAGGACCTCGTCCGCCTGTTCGAGACCGCGCTGAAGCGCCGCCGCCGCGGATCGGTGATCCGGCTCGAGATCGACGCCAAGATGCCGGAGCAGCTGCGCAGCTTCGTGCAGCATGCCCTCTCCGCCGCCGACGACGAAGTATTCCTGGTCGACGGCGTGCTCGCCATGAACGAGCTGTCGCAGCTCACCCGCCTCGACCGGCCCGACCTCGAATTCACCCCTTACGTGCCACGCCATCCCGAGCGCGTGCGCGAGCACGGCGGCGACATCTTTGCCGCGATCCGGCAGAAGGACCTCATCGTCCATCACCCCTACGAATCCTTCGACGTGGTGGTGCAGTTCCTCCAGCAGGCGACGCGCGACCCCGATGTCGTCGCGATCAAGCAGACGCTCTACCGCACCTCCAACAACTCGCCGATCGTGCGCGCGCTCGCCGAAGCCGCCGAGGCCGGCAAATCCGTCACCGCGCTGATCGAGCTGAAGGCGCGCTTCGACGAGGAGGCCAACATCCGCTGGGCGCGCGACCTCGAACGCGCCGGCGTGCAGGTGGTCTACGGCTTCCTCGAACTGAAGACGCACGCAAAACTCTCGATGGTGGTGCGCCGCGAGGGCGGCAGCCTCACGACCTACGTCCACACCGGCACCGGCAATTATCACCCCGTGACCGCGCGCATCTACACCGACCTCTCCTACTTCACCTCGGAGCCGACCATCGGCCGCGACGCCGCGCGCGTCTTCAACTTCATCACCGGCTATGCCGCGCCGAGCGATCTGGAAAAGATGGCGGTGTCGCCGCTGACCTTGCGCAAGCGCATCATCGAGCACATCCAGGGCGAGACCGCGCATGCGCGGCATGGCCGCCCCGGCGCGGTCTGGATGAAGATGAACGCGCTGGTCGACCCCGACATCATCGACGCGCTCTACGAGGCCTCGCAGGCCGGCGTCCAGGTCGAGCTCGTGGTGCGCGGCATCTGTTGCCTCAGGCCCGGCATTCCCGGCCTGTCGGAGAACATCCGCGTCAAGTCGATCATCGGGCGCTTCCTGGAACACGGCCGAATCTACTGCTTCGGCATGGGACAGGGGCTGCCGAGCGCGAAAGCGGCTGTGTATATCTCCTCGGCCGACATGATGCCGCGCAACCTCGACCGCCGCGTCGAGGTGCTGTGTCCGCTGCAAAATCCCACGGTGCATCAGCAGGTTCTCGAACAGATCATGGTCGCGAATCTCAAGGACAATGAGCAAAGCTGGCAATTGTTGCCGGATGGGTCCTCAACGCGTATGAAGGCCGCGAAGGGCGAGGAGCCTTTCAACGTGCACAACTACTTCATGACAAATCCGAGTCTGTCTGGCCGTGGAAAGTCGCTCAAGGAATCCTCGCCGCGCCGTCTCACGCGCCGGAACGAACGCCATCAATCCTGATCGGGCGACGACGTGACTCGTCCGCGTAAGCGCGGCTCGAGCGTCGCGGTCATCGACATCGGGTCCAACTCGGTCCGTCTCGTCGTCTACGAGGGACTGACGCGGAGCCTCATTCCGATCTTCAACGAGAAGACGCTGTGCGGCCTCGGGCGTGAGGTGCAGAGCACGGGCCTGCTCGCGCCCGACGCCGTCGACAAGGCGTTGACCTCGCTGAAGCGGTTCCGCGCGCTGTGCCGCGTGATGCAGGTCGGACGCGTGTTCGCGATCGCGACCGCCGCCTGCCGCGACGCCTCCAACGGCCCCGACTTCATCGCCAAGGCCGAGCGCATCTGCGCCGTCAAGATCGAGATCCTATCGGGCCCGCGCGAGGCGCGGCTGTCGGCGCTCGGCGTGATCTCCGGCATCCACCACCCCGACGGCATCGTCGGCGATCTCGGCGGCGGCTCGCTCGAGCTGATCGACGTGCGCAGGAACAGCGTGCGCAGCGGCGTGACCCTGCCGCTCGGCGGGCTCGCGCTCCAGGACCTCGCGCACAAATCGCTCAAGCGCGCCGACCGTATCGTGCGCGAGGAGCTCGACGAGATCCCGCAGCTCAAGGCAGGTAGCGGCCGCACATTCTACGCCGTCGGCGGCACCTGGCGCGCGCTCGCGCGCATCCACATCATCCAGAGCGGCTATCCGCTCCAGGTGATGCACGGCTATTCCATCTCCGCGGCCGAGGCGCTCGACTTTTCGCGTCGCCTCCGCCGTCTCGCGGCCGCCAACATGCTCGCCGACATCGAGATCGTCGCCGATGCGCGGCGCCCGCTCCTCACCTATGCGGCGCTGGTGCTCGAGCACATCATCCGCGTGGCGAAGCCCAAGACCATCGTGTTCTCGACCTTCGGCGTGCGCGAGGGCCTGCTGCACGAGAAGCTGCCGGAGACCGAGCGCAACAAGGACGGGCTGATCTGCGCGGCCGAAGAGCTCAATCAGCTGCTGTCGCGCTCGGCCAAGCACGCCCGCGAGCTGATCGCCTGGACCGATCGCCTGGTGCGCGTGGTGAAGCTGCGCGAGACGGAAGAAGACCGCCGCTTGCGCCACACCGCCTGCCTGCTCTCCGACATCGGCTGGCGCGTGCATCCCGATCACCGCGGCGAGCAGACGCTCAGCCTCGTCGTCAACGGCAATTTCGGCGCGATCACCCACACCGAGCGCGCCTTTGTCGGCCTGTCCGTGTTCTATCGCTATGCGGGCCTCAGCGAGGAAAACCAGCCGCCGGCCACCACGCAGGAGTTGCTGACGCCGGCCCAGCTCGACCGCGCCCGCCTGCTCGGCGCGGCATTCCGCGTCGCGCATCTGATCTCGGCGGCACGGCCGGGCGTGCTGCCCGCCACCCATTTCCGCAGCCAGGGCCGCAAATTGATGCTGGTGTTCGAGCACCGTCTCGGCGACATCGTCGCCGACCGGGTCGGCAGTCGCTTCAAGCAGCTTGCGCGCCTAGTCAACCGGGCCGGCTCGATCGTGCGGCGGTGACCCGTTCGCCGGCCCTCACCTTCCCAGGACGTCTCTTGAGCCACATCATCAAGCCGCTGACGAACAGGGCGAGCGGTGCGAAGCGCCGGCTGCGAACACAAGCAGGCGCCCCGCGAGTCCGAACGTCGCGCCGTTGTGGAGCCAGAGCTGTTCGGCTATATAGCGGTCCCCCATCGATAGGGTGCCCGGCGTGCGGTCGTGCACCACCGCGCCGCTCCATGGATCGAGCCAGATCGCCCCTCGTGCCCGTACGGCGGGATCAGCACCATCAGGACGAAACTGCACGCGCCAGGTGCTGCGCGTTGCGGTCGGCGGATTGAACATGGCGATCGCCACGCCAGGCTTGGCCGCCTGCGCCATTTGCGCGATCGCATCGGCTGGGAGCAGCGGCGTCCCTGCCGGGGGCGGCATTTCGACCCGCGGCGAGCGATCAGGCGTCGGTTGCGACAGAAGACCAACGATGGGACGCACCACGTCGGGAAAAACGATGCCGACGCCGGTGATTGAGATCCCCAGGAGCACGAACAGCGCCCAAAAGCCTGCCGCACTATGAACGTCCAGAACAAATCGAAGCAGCGAGACGTTCTTGCGCACCGAGACCGATCGCCAGAAAAGGCTAGGCCTCGGCCACCACAGGAAGAGGCCCGATATGGCCAATCCGAGCAGCACGAAGCCGGCCACGCCGACCAGCTCCCTGCCCCAGAACTCATAGAGCAACAGCGTGTAGTGGAGACGATAGACCTTGAGCGCGAACGCGTTGACGTAGTCGCGCCGCCCGAGCACTTTTCCGTTCGAAGGATCGACCATGGTCGTCCAACGATTCGGGTAGCTGCCTGCTGCGGTTTCGTGCGTATGGATCACGATCCAGACGGGCCAGGTCCGCTCCGGCGCCAGGATCGTGGCAATCGGCGCTGGGTCCGCTGCAGCGGCGGCGCGCATCACTTCCGATAATGTGACCCTTTGCTCCGGACCAGCGGGAGCATAGAGCGCCGGATTCAGGGCGACATCGATCTCCCGGTAGAAGACGATGAAGCTTCCGGTCAGACCTATCAACACCACGACGATGCCGCCGATCAATCCGAACCATCGGTGCGCCCACAGCAGCGCGTGCCGCGCGCGTCCGGGCATCATTCTGGATCGGGCGGGCACGGTGCCGTGTTGTCGCGGCGCCCTGATCGCTTTGTCCATTCAGAGCACCCGTCGTCTGCGCCTGATCTAGCTCCGCAGCCGGCCCGGCTCAGAAATCGGTCGACATCGACAATAGCAGGGTTCGTGGCGTGCCTTGTGCCAGTGCGGAGAAGCTCGCCACGCCAGCCCAGTAGTTGGTATCGAACACGTTCTGAACCAGGGCCCGGAGCGTGACGGGCCGGTTGTTGATGCGCGTGGTGTAGCGGGCACCAAGGTCGAGCCGGGTCCAGGCCGGAACGACCTGCGTGTTCGCCCCGTCCAGATATTGATGCCCGGTATAGATGGTGTTTGCGACCAGCGTCAGTCCGGGTGCGAACGGCGTGTCCCATTCGGCGGACAGATTGGCCTGCACCTGAGGCACGCCGATCGGCGTCTTGCCGAGATTGGCCAGCGTGCTCGTCTTTGTCAGCTCCGCGTCGATCAACGTCACGCCGCCGAGGACGCGAATGCCCGGCTGCACTTCTCCAAACACGGTGAACTCGACGCCGCGATTGCGCTGTTCGGCGTCGGCCCGGAAGACCTTGTCGGCACCCAGCTGTCCCGACGGCTTGGTGATCTCGAACAGACTGATCGTGGTGGCCAGCATTCCAAGGTCGACCTTGACGCCCACTTCCTTCTGCTTGCTGAAATACGGCGCCAGGACCTCTCCTTGATTGCTCGCCGTCGTCGGTGCGATGTCGCCTTTGCTGAGTCCTTCGATGTAATTGGCGTAGAGCGAAACGTTGCTCCAGGGCTTGACGACCACACCGACCATCGGCGTGAACGCCGTCTGGTCGTAGGCGGAGGTAACAGCTCCCGTGGTGGTGTTGTAGTTGTTCGACTTGACGCCCTGTTGCCTGACGCCCACGGTCAGCTGAAGGCGCTCCTGGAAAACGGACATGGTGTCGGCCAGTGCAAGGCCGGTCAGCTCGGTATCCGACAGCTTCGGAACGGTCGCGGGAGCCGGAACGAGCTGCTCGGGCCGGGCGATCGGCGCATAGATGTTGGACAACACCGGCGTGCCGGACACGGAGCCTCGCGCGATCTGATCTGTGTAGTAGCTCCCCTGGATGGTCACGGCGTGACTGATCGCGGCGGTTTCGAGCCGGGCGCGCACACCGGCGTCGGCCACGTTCCTGTCGATGTCGAATTTGAAATGCCCCGGCGTCGACGTGGTGTTGCCCGCCGCGTTTAGGATCGTCGGCGTCCCGAACAGGCGATCGACCTGGGTCCTGCCGCCACCGCCGTCGGCGAACACCGTCACGGACTCAGTCACATCGTATTCGGCGCGCGCCAGCAGCGAGTTGTCGTGAACCTTGGCCCATTCCCAGGCCTGCGTGACGTTGCGCCGCCCGACCGGCGCGGTCGGGACGGCTACGCCGGTTGCGACCAGAAAAGGCCTTGTGGGCGCGTCGAACTTTTCCTCCTGATCGATGAAGTCGAGCGAAGCTCTGAACTTCTCGCCGCGATAGTCGAACGCTGCGGCGCCGACATGCGCCTCCCGGGTCTGGCTGTCCAGCGGTGTATCGCCGTTGTGATAGCTGCCATTGACGCGAATGCCGAATTCGCGGTTCTCGCCGAACCGTCGGCTCACGTCGAGGTGGGTACCGAACTGCGAACTCGTTGCGTAGTCGGTCGTGACCCGTGTGAGATCGATATCCCCAGCACGCTTTGGCACGATGTTGATGGTGCCGCCGACGCTGCTGTTCGGGGCCATGCCGTAAAGCAGCGCCGTCGGGCCTTTGATGATTTCGATGCGTTCGACGTAATCGGTAAACACACGATAGTTCGGTGCAATGCCATAGACGCCGTTGAAGGCGATTTCTCCGACATTGCCCTCGCCGATCGGAAAACCGCGGATGAAGAAAGAGTCGAGAATGCCGCCGGTCTGGCCCGTGAAACGGACCGAAGGGTCGTTGCTGACCACGTCGGCGACCGTGACGGCCTGTTGATCTTCGATCTTCTTCGCCGTGTAACTCGTGATGTTGAACGGCGTATCCATGAAATCCTTGTTGCCGAGCAAGCCGACCTGGCCTCCCCGGGCGACCTGCCCGCCTGCGTAGCTCGGCGGCAGTGCGCCGGGCCTCGCAGCCGTGGGGGCCGCTTCCGCCTGCAACTTGGCCCGCTCATTCGCGGGCGCGCTACGGCTCGCCCTGCGGCCTGGATTGGAGCGTGGGCGTGCGCGCGGCTTCGGCGCGTCTGCGGTGACGGTCACCGCCGGCAACGTGCTGCCCCGCTCCGTCTCCGGCGCAGCGCTTTGCGCACTGGTGCCGTGCATGAGGCCGTCACCGACCAAGGCAATGGAGACCACGGAGACCGCGAAGGCTCTCGGACTGGCGCACGTCAGAAGTGTTTTGATGCGAGCGGCAAGAACAGCAACAGGACGGCAAATCACTTTCGACGACATCGCACCAGCTTCCGATTTCATGAACATGAACGTCGGAGCGACGTGGCCTGGGGACCTTCGTCGAGTCAACGAAAGTACCCTTGAATCTCAGTAGTTTATAATAAGACAAGGTCTAAATCGCGTGGTGGTTGCGAAGGAGGACTCGCCGCGCAACGCAAGGTCTGCGGTGAAGCACAATGCGCGTCGCTTGTACGATCTCGATGATGGGAGACTTCGGCTCTCAGGCTGAGCCCGAGGCCGAGGATCGCTCGCGTACCATTGCCAACGCGGCGAGTATCCCGGTGGCGTGCCCGCCTCTCATCGCTGGAGAGAAAAGCACGACCGATCAGAACGTCGACGTCACTCCGCCGAGGCCTTGGCGTGCCGCTCGGAGGATTCGAGCGCGGCCGCGCTCAGGCTGCGCCGGCGCCAGATGGCGCCGACGACCAGCACGACGACGACGCCGAGCGCCGCGCAGAAATATTCGCCGCCTCCACCGCCATGGGTAAATTGCGGCGGGATGCGCAACGCGGCGAGCATCGAATCCAGCGACGCCCCGAACGGGCTGTCGAACAGCGAGTGGAGCTTCGGTGCGACGCCGGGATCGGTCGCGATCACCTCGCCCGCGATCCAGCCGAGCAGCGCGGCGCCGGCCCAGACCAGGACAGGCAGCTTTGCCAGCAGCGCCATGATCAGCGCAGCACCGGCGACGATCAGCGGCACGCTGATGGCAAGACCCAGCACCAGCAAGGGCACGCTGCCATTGGCGGCGGCGGCGACCGCAATGACGTTGTCCAGGCTCATGACGATGTCGGCGACGACGACGATCTGCACCGCCTGCCACAGATGCGAGGCGGACTCGACGCCGTCCTCGTCCTCGTTCTCCGGCACCAAGAGCTTGGCTGCGATCACGATCAGCGCGAGACCGCCGACGAGCTTGAGGTACGGCAGCGCCATCAGGCTCGCGACGATGCCGGTGAAGATGATCCGCAGCAGCACCGCGGCGCCGGCGCCCAGAATCATGCCCCACAGCCGGTGCCGCGGCTTCAGGCCGCGGCAGGCGAGCGCGATCACCAGCGCGTTGTCGCCGGAGAGCAGGATGTTGATCCAGATGATCTTGCCGACCGCGATCCAGAAGGTCGGTTCAGCCATCTCGTTGCGGAACTGGGTGAAGAATGCCCCGATCGTAGCGGGATCGAAGATCTGCCAGAGCCAGTTCACAATGAATCCTTTCGCGCCGTCGCTTTAACGTATCGGCTGAATGATCAGCCGACGATCTCGTTGCCCGAGAAGAACTGTGCGATCTCGATCGCGGCGGTCTCCGGCGCATCCGAACCGTGTGCGGAGTTCTCGCCGATCGACTTTGCGTAGAGCTTGCGGATGGTGCCTTCGGCCGCCTTGGACGGATCGGTCGCGCCCATCGCGTCGCGGTACTTGGCGACGGCGTTCTCGCCTTCGAGCACCTGGACGACCACCGGGCCCGAGGTCATGAACTCGACGAGCTCGCCGAAGAACGGGCGCGCCTTGTGAACGGCATAGAAGGTCTCGGCCTGTTCCTTGGTCATGCGGATGCGCTTCTGCGCGACGATGCGCAGGCCCGCCTTTTCGATCACGGCGTTAACCGCACCGGTCAGGTTACGCGCGGTCGCATCGGGCTTGATGATCGAGAAAGTGCGTTCGATGGCCATGATCTTGTCCTTGAGAAGAAAGCAGTGGTTGGGAGTTGCGGGGCTTATATCGGCGCCTTTGCCGGACGGCAAGCGACCGCCCAAGCCGCCTCCCGGGCGCTTCGCCGCAGGCAGCCCCGGCGGATCCAGACATGGATTACCGAGATTTCATCCAGATGAACCCAATCTGAAGCCCCCATTCAGGCCTTGGTTCAGCTTCGCCGGCGTAAGGTCGGGCCTATCGAAACCAAAGCCTGATCATCGGGCAGACCGTTTCGGCGGCCTTTCCATCGACGCGATACCTCGCGCCGGCAGTTTTGAGGAGATCACCATGTTGAGGAAACTTTCGCTTGCCGCAGTCGCCGCGGTCGCGCTGGGTGCCGCGCTGGCACCGACCTCGGCCTCTGCTCACTGGCATGGCGGCGGCTGGGGCTGGCACGGCGGCGGAGGTGGCTGGCACCACCACCACGGCTGGGGTGGACCGCGCTTCTATGTCGGCGGCCCCTCCTACGGTTATGGCGGCTGCTATGTGCGCCGGCTGGTCCCGACCCCCTGGGGACCCCGCTGGCGGCTGATCAACCGCTGCTACTGAGCCCGACAGCACCTTAAGTCAGGTGCCGCCCCCCTACGGCACCTTCCAAGAGAGGCCCCGGCGATCCCCCCGCCGGGGCCTTGCCTTTGAGCAGGGGCGACAGATTCATACAATTCTTACCAGAATGTCCGGCATTCCCCACGACCGGCGAAACCATTTGGAGGCCAACGACTTGGTACCGTGTCGTTACTCTGCAACATGGAACCTCGTGATGACGGGCCCTTTCGCCAATGACAGCGAACAGATCGACCGGCGTACCAGCCGCTCGATTCGCGATGCCGTGGGGGAACGGCTTCAGCAGAGACTCCGCCCCGACCCCCGGCTGCCCACGCATCTCGAACAGCTCCTCGACGAGCTGAAGAAGCGCGACCGCGAAGGTGGCGCGCACTGACAGGCGGGCATAGACATAGAACGGGCTGCGCAAAAACGGGTTGCGTTTGATCCCGGCTGCGGTGACAAGGCCGCATGCTGTCCATCACCGACCTCTCCATCCGCCTCGCCGGACGCCTTCTGATTGACCAGAGTTCCGTGCAGATCACGCCCGGATCGCGCGTCGGCATGGTCGGGCGCAACGGCACCGGCAAATCGACGCTGTTCAAGGTGATCCGCGGCGAGCTCGCGGCCGAGCACGGCGCGGTGACCCTGCCCCCACGCTGGCGCGTCGGCAGCCTCGCGCAGGAAGCCCCGAACGGCCCCGAGAGCCTGATCTCGGTCGTGCTCAAGGCCGATCTCGAACGCGACGCGCTGCTTCACGAAGCCGAGAGCGCCACCGACCCGCACCGGATCGCCGAGATCCAGACCCGGCTGGTCGACATCGACGCGCATTCGGCGCCGAGCCGTGCCGCCGCGATCCTCTCCGGCCTCGGCTTTTCCGCCGCCGATCAGCTCCGTCCCTGCGCCGAATTTTCCGGCGGCTGGCGCATGCGCGTCGCGCTCGCCGCGACGCTGTTCGCGGCCCCCGACCTGTTGCTGCTCGACGAGCCCACCAATTATCTCGATCTCGAAGGCACGCTGTGGCTCGAAGATCACCTCGCGCATTATCCGCGCACGGTGATCGTGATCAGCCACGACCGCGACCTCCTGGAAAGCTCGGTCGACCAGATCCTGCATCTGGAGCGCGGCAAGCTCACGCTCTACAAAGGCACCTACTCCTCCTTCGAGGAGCAGCGCGCCGCGCGCGAGCTGCTCGATGCGAAGCAGGTCAAGCGCCAGGAGGCCGAACGCGCGCGCCTGCAAGCCTTCGTCGACCGCTTCAAGGCCAAGGCCTCGAAAGCGCGCCAGGCGCAGTCACGCGTGAAGATGCTGGAGCGGCTGAAGCCGATCACCGCGCTGGTCACCGAGGACGTGCGCGAGATCAGCTTCCCCGCGCCGGAAAAAATCCTGTCGCCGCCGATCATCGCCGTCGACAACGCCTCGGTCGGCTACGATCCGGCGATGCCGGTGCTCGGCCGCGTCACCTTGCGCATCGACAATGACGACCGCATCGCGCTTCTCGGCGCCAACGGCAACGGCAAGTCGACGCTGGTGAAGCTGCTCGCCGGCCGCCTCGCGCCGTTCTCGGGCAAGGTCACGCGCGCCGACAAGCTGTCGATCGCCTATTTCGCGCAGCATCAGCTCGACGAATTGAACGAGGACGCCTCCGCCTACGACCACGTCCGCAAGCTGATGGGCGATGCGCCGGAAGCGAAAGTGCGTGCACGCGCCGGTGCGATCGGCTTTTCCGGCAAGGCGGCCGACACCAAGGTGGAAAAACTGTCGGGCGGCGAGAAGGCGCGGCTGCTCTTGGGACTTGCGACCTTCTTCGGCCCCAACATGATCATCCTGGACGAGCCGACCAACCATCTCGACATCGACAGCCGCGCCGCACTTGCGGAAGCCATCAACGAATTCCCCGGCGCCGTCATCATGGTCTCGCACGATCGCTATCTGATCGAGGCCTGCGCCGACCGGCTCTGGATCGTCGCCGACCGCACCGTCACCAATTACGACGGCGACCTCGACGAATACCGCCGCCTGGTGCTGTCGGCGCGCAGCAGCGAGCCCGCCCCGCGCGAGCGCAGTGCCGCAAGCGAGAAGCCCCCGCGCCCGAAGTCGGACAATCGCGGCTCGCTGAAGAAGCGCATTGCGGAAGCCGAATCCGAGATCGCCCGCGTCAGCGACATCATCGCCAAGATCGATACCGCGCTGTCGCTCCCCGACATCTTCACCCGCGACCCCAAGCAGGCCGCGCAGCTGTCGAAGGCGCGCGCGAATGCCGCGGACGCGCTGGCGCGCGCGGAAGAGCAATGGCTCGAGGCGAGCGCGCAGTTCGACGAGGCGGCGGGGTAGATTCAAAACCTCGAAAACAACCCATGCACAGTACAGGTATTTTCACACCCTTCCCTTAGCGATTGAACGGAGGGGTCTTTTGCGAGACGGTCGGCGAGCCTGACGCGGCCATGCCGGCGCAATTGCCGGCAGGCTTCGGCCCGCTACCGCTTATCACGCCCAGAACGCATTGAGCCGCTCGAGGAGCAGCTCCGGTGCTTCTTCCGGCAGATAATGGCCGCAGGGCAGGCTCCCGCCTCGCACGTCCTTCGCCTTGGCGCGCCAAGTGTCGAGTACGTCGTAGCTCGACCCAACGACTCCCTTTTCGCCCCACAGCACGAGGAGCGGGCAAGCTATCTTCTTGTCGGAATCCGCTTCATCATGGATCAGGTCGATCCCGGCGGCGGCGCGATAATCTTCGCACACGGCGTGCAACGTCTCGCGGGTGTAGCACCGGCGGTACTCCTCGAACGCAACCGGGTCGATGGCGCCCGGCGTCTTGTTCTGCTTCTTGATATGGGTCTGAAGGTAGAATTCGAGATTGTTGCCGATCAAGGTTTCCGGAAGCGGCGCCGGCTGAATCAGAAAGAACCACCACATATATCGCGTGGCGAACTCCTTGTTCACCTTGGCGTACATCGTCGCGGTCGGCGCAATGTCGAGCAGGACCGCCCTGGAGACGGCGTCCGGATAATCCAGCAACAGACGATGCAGAACGCGCCCGCCGCGATCGTGGCCGGCAGCCTGGAAGCGCTCAAAACCGAGCGCGCGCATCACCTCGACCTGATCCTGCGCCATCTCCCGCTTGGAATACGCGATACTGTCCTTGCCGCCGTCGGGCTTGCTCGAGTCGCCGTAGCCGCGCAGATCGGTCAGCACCACTGTGAAGCGCTCCGCGAGCTTAGGGGCGATCTTGTGCCAGCACGCCAATGTCTGCGGGTGTCCGTGCAGCAACAGCAGCGGCGGCCCCTCGCCCTTCACGAGCGCGTTGATTTCGGCCCCGCTGGTCTTGAGGCGCTTTTGCTGAAACCCTGGCAGCAAGTTTTGCAGCGCGCTGCTTGTCACGGCATTCTCCTGGGCGAAGGCACCCGGCGGCAACATGGCCGAACCAAGGGCTCCGGTTGTTAGCGCGATCGACATCAGATCGCGGCGCGTCAACCTGGTCGCGGATTGATCGGAACACGTTTCAACCCGTTCGAATTCGAGCATTGCAATTCTCCCCTGGAACATTCGTTGCTGCGCGGAGGGCGCGTATCAAGTCAGCGACCTCATCAAGAGCGTTGCAATCACGATCATGATCGCGCCGCCGACGCGGGTGGCGATCTGGGCAAACGCCATCAGGCCCATGCGATCCGCGGCGCCAAGAATGGCGACGTCACCGGTGCCCCCGAGGCCCGAGTGACAGGCGGTCACGATCGCCGCCTCGACCGGATACATGTTCAGCCACTTGCCGACGAAGAATCCCGACAGGATCATCGCCAGCACCGTGGTCGTGCAGATCATGATGTAGCCTGGATTGAAGGAGGCGACGAGTTGCTGCCATGAGACCAGCAATGTCCCCATTGCCACCAGGATCGCGAAAGTAAGGTTGGTCGACATGAACTTGTTGATCTGATACGCGCCGAGTTCCATCTCGGCTGGTAGCAGCCTCGTCAGCTTCAATGCGACCGCGGCGATGATCATCATGATCGGCCCCGGGATCCCGGTGAGCGGCGCCAGAATCACGCCGAGCACGAACAAGCCGCACGACAGCACCATGCCGGCACCGAGCAGTCCGAGATCGATCGGCTGGTCCGGCCGCGATTCGCCGAGAATGTCGTCGTCTCCGGTCTTGACCAGCATCCCTTTGCCATTGAGGTCGGTCCGCCTCTCGCCAAGGCGGGCCAGCAGGCCTGCACTGACGATCGCAACCACGTTGCCGAGCAGCGCCGCCGGCACCATCTGCGCAACGAGCTCGGCTTGCGGCCGATGCAACATCTCAGAATAGGCGATGGACAGCGGCAGGACACCTTCCGCAAGACCGCCGCCGACGATGGGAATGATGACGAAGAAGAACGTGTCCTTCGGGCTATGGCCGAACAGAAGCCCGACGGCGATGCCTGCCATGACGGCCGCGATCGTGCCGATCAGGAGCGGAACGAACATGCGAATGAAGCCCTGAACCAGGACCCGGTAGGGCATGCCGAGGATCGAGCCTGCGACGAGGCAGGCGATGAAGAAATACTGAAAGTTGGCGGTTCGGAACGTGGTCGTGATCGCCTTCAGAGCCGCATCCGGCATCAGGCCGTAGCTCACCAGGGCCGACGGCACGAACAGGCAGAGGATCGCCGTACCTCCGATCTGATTCACAACGGGGATGTTCTGGCCGAGCTTGCCCAGCAGGAAGCCGAGCAGCATCAGGACCGAAAGGCCGCCGATCACGTCGTTCGGCAACCTTCCGGAATAAACCGCCGCGCCGCAGACTAGCGCCGCGGCGCCGTAAATTCCGATCGGCAACGGGCCAATCTTGAGACGGGCGAGCTTCGTCGCGGCCGCGGTCTGCGGCGCCTCAGCCGCGCGATATGTCGTGTCCACCAAGGGTCCCTCCGCTGTTTATGGTTTCTCGTGGCGAGCGGATTCGAGCCGCGCCACGTTCGTGCAGTTCAGACGATCCAGGGGTTCTCCGCCCGATGCCGCGCCTCGAAGGCGCGTATGTCGTCGGCGAAGACGAGCGTGGATGCGATGAAATCGCGCCCAGTCAGAAAGGCCTCTTTTCTATCTGCCTCGATGTCGAACCCGATCGAGCGGCCACCGCAATCGAAGCGGATCGTCTGCGCGGCGAGGTCGATCTTGACGTCATTGCGCGAGCTATCGGCTACGACCTGAGCGAGCTCCGCCACCACGCCGGGATCGAGTGAAATCGTCAGCAGACCGTTGTTGGCGCAATTGTCGTTGAAGATGCCGGCGAAGCTGGTGCCAATCAGCGCGCGAATGCCGAGCTGCTGCAGTCCCCAAACGGCGTGCTCACGGCTCGACCCGCAGCCGAAGTTCGGGCCGACCACCAGAAAGCATGCGTCGCGGTAGCCGTCCTGGTTCAGGATGAAGTCCGGATTGGGCTTGCCGCCGCTGAAGCGCAGAAGGTTGAAAGCCCCCTCGCCCAGCCCGCTGCGGTCCACGCCCTTGAGGAACATTTTCGGCATGATGACGTCGGTGTCGACATTCGGCGCCATCATGGGCGCAGCCACGCCCGCAACTTGGCTAAACGGAATCATCGGCGCGCTCTTCGCAACAGGGAACGCACATCCGTGATGCGTCCGGTGACGGCTGCCGCGGCCACCATTGCCGGGCTCATTAGGTGCGTGCGCGCGCCCGGTCCCTGGCGGCCTTCGAAGTTGCGGTTGGTCGATGACGCGCAGCGTTCACCGGGTCTCAGCACGTCATCGTTCATCGCAAGGCACATCGAGCAACCGGATTGCCGCCATTCGACGCCGGCGTCGGTGAACACCTCGGCAAGACCTTCCGCCTCCGCCTGAATCCTGACCTGGGTCGAGCCCGGCACGACGATCGCACGGACGCCCTCGGCAACCCGGCGGCCGCGAAAGATCTCGGCTGCATCGCGCAGATCCTCGATCCGCGCATTCGTGCAGGAGCCGATAAAGGCGAAGTCGATTGAGACGGACTGAATGGGAATGCCGGACTTCAAGCCCATATAGTCGAGCGCGCGCAGGGCTGCCGCCCGGCGATCGGGCGCGGCTTGCCCGGTGGGATCGGGAACGCGGTCGGTCACGGCGATCGCCTGGTCCGGGCTGATCCCCCAGGTCACCAGCGGAGCGACTTCCGACACGTCCAGCGCGACCTCGCGGTCGAAACGCGCATCGGGATCGGAGGCCAGCGTCAGCCAGTGCGCGGCAGCCGGCGCCCACATCTCACCCTTCGGCGCGCGAGGACGTCCGTTGAGATAGTCCAGCACCTTCTGGTCCGGCGCGATGACCACGCCGCGCGCACCAGCCTCGACGATCATGATCGACATGACGATCCGGCCCTCGACGCTCATATCCGAGACCACCGGGCCGCTGAACTCCACGGCGTAGCCGGTGGCGCCATCGGCGCCGATGCGTCGGATCACCTCCATGACGACGTCCTTGGCGGTGACGCCGAGCGACAGGCGGCCGGTGAGTTGCACGCGCATGGTCTTGAGGCGGCGGTAGCGAACGGTCGAGGTCGCGAGGTAGTGCTCGATATCGGAGGTTCCGATGCCGTAGCCGACCGCACCGAAGGCGCCGTAAGCCGTGCTGTGGCTGTCACCGGCCGCGATGACCATGCCCGGCATGACCAGCCCCTGCTCGGGCGCAACCACATGTTCGATGCCTTGGCGGGGATCGAGGATGTCGAAATATTCGATGCCGAAATCCCTGGCATTTTCGGCGAAATAGTCGACCTGCCGCGCTGCGCCGCTGTCTGGCATCGACCGGGTGCGGTGCGCGCTGGTCGGATTGACGTGATCGACCACCATCAGCGCGGCGCGTGGGTTCCAGACCTTGCGCCCGGCAGCGCGCAGCCCGGCGAAGGCCTGCGGGCTGGTATATTCGTTAAGCACGGTGCGGTCGACATAGAGCAGCACGAGGCCGGCATCGTCGAGGTTGCGGACGACGTGCGCGTCGATCAGCTTGTCATACAGCGTGCGCGCAGCCATCGCGCTTTCTCCTACAGAAGTCTTGCTGCACCGTGACGCCGGCGATACTGGAAATCCAATGTCGTGTTCTGATATCGTTATGCAAGTTATGCATAAACGTGGCACATTCAGGAGACCTGCGATGGAGATCAACTGGCTGCACGATTTTATCGCTGTGGCGACCACGCGCAGCTTCTCGCGCGCTGCGGAGCAGCGGAATTGCTCGCAGCCTGCGCTGAGCCGCAGGATCCAGGCGCTGGAAGTGTGGACCGGCGCGCCGCTGCTGGATCGCACGACGCACAGCGTCAATCTCACGGCGGCAGGCGAAGGCTTTCGAGAGACGGCCGAGGACGTTCTGCGGCGGCTCGCAGCCGGCCGGCTCGACGCCCAGGAACGGGCTCGCGGCGCCTCCGACGTGCTGAAGTTCGCTTCGACCAACGCGCTGTCGCTGACCTTCTTTCCCGATTGGCTGCGCGGAATCGAGACCGAGCTGTCATTCGTTCCGAACGTGCAGCTCGTCGCCAACCACATGGAAGCCTGTGAACGGATACTGCTCGCAGGCGATGCGCACTTCCTGCTCTGCCACTACCACCCCGCTGCGGCCACGGCTTTGGCGCCCTCGCATTTCCGCTCGCTCCATGTCGGAGATGACAGGCTCATTCCGGCATCGGTGCCGACGTCAAGCCGGAGCCGCAAGCCGCGATTCAAGCTCCCAGGCACGCAAGCCGCAGCGGTGCCGTTCCTGAGCTTCCGTCCTGAATCGGGCATGGGGCGGATTCTCGACGCGGTGCGCGCGACGTCGCCGTTGGACGCGCGTCTTCGCACAACCTTCACCTCTCATCTGGCCAAGCTGCTGGTGACGATGGTCCAGGCCGGCCGCGGCATGGCGTGGCTGCCGGAAAGCCTGATCAGCGATCAACTCGCCTCCGGCCAGATCGTCCCGGCCGGCGGGCCGGAATGGTACGTTCCGATCGAAATCCACGTGTTCCGACCGAAGCTCCGCCTCGCGCACGCCGCAGAGGCGTTCTGGCGGCATATCGAGAAGAACAGCGCCAAAGCATGATCCGGAAAAGTGCGAAGCGGTTTTCCGGAGAGATTATGCGCAAACAACAACCTGCAGCACCATAGGCCCCGGTCATGCCCCGATCGGATTGAACACCGCGCTGGTCCGCTGGCGCGGGATGCGCACGCCGCGCCTGGTCAGGTCGCGCAACTGCAGGAACATCATCGCAGTCATCAATGCGTCGTTGAAAGCATCGTGCTGCCCAAGAGACGGAATGCAGAGGTCGTGGAGGATCGCGGCGAACGACAGATCGACCGGGGTGTTTGGAGGCGCGTTGCCGTATTTGCGTTCGTAGTAAAGCCGCGACACTTCGATGCGTTCGTTGGGCAGTTCGATTCCCACCAGCGGCAGGATGTACTTGTCGAGCATGGCGATGTCGAAGTCGACATAATAGCCGATCAGCGGACGCGGCCCGATGAAATGCAGAAAGCCTGGCAGCACCTTCCAGACGATCGGCGACGCCTCGACGTCGGACCGGCGCAAGCGGTGAATCTTGATCGCCTCCGCCTCCAGTTCGCTATCGGGATGGACGATGGCTTCGAAACGCGCGCTGGTCAAAATCCGGTTGCCGCGGATCTTGATTGCGGCAATGGCGACAACGTCGTCCGTTCGCACATTCAGACCGGTGGTCTCGCAATCGATGACGACAAACTCGTCGTCCGGAGCGCGATCGAACATGAATCGATACGATTGATCGCTCAGGGTCGCCTGGTGCAACAGTCGCTTGATCGCACGCGGCAGCATTCTAGAACATGCCGAGCTTGAAATGATGACCGACAATTTCCCGAAACTTCTTCACCACCTGGAGCGCGTCACGCAATAGATGACGTTCCATGCTGGACAAGTGCGCCGGTCTCACCAGAGTACCCGATGCGCCCGCGGATGCGGCCAGCTGCCCGTCGAGCCGAAGCATCAGCAGGAATCGGAAGGCTTGTTTCAGGTCGCGTCCAAAGTCCAGTTGCAGCACGCCGAGATCACAGAGCCGAGAAATCCGCTTGTCGGTGGCGGTCTCGCGCAGGCCCTGTTCGAGCGCCAGACTGCGAACGCCGTGCACGATGGGAAAGATGCCGCCCTTCTTGAGATCCAGCGCATCGCCGGTGCCCTCGGACGTGATCAGGTTGTTGAAGAGGCCGATCGGCGTTTCAAACGCGTCAACGGCGCGCGCGAAGTGGGCCATGAACGCCTGCTCGCCCCGGGTCATGTCGATCAGCGCCGTCTTGGCGTCGTTCAGGAGTTGCTCATTGCCCGCGATCGCCTGCGCATCGTAGACGATGGCCACATTCATGTGCCCGGCCTGATCGGGAAGCACGATCCAGCGGCGCAAATCTGCGAGATAGTCCGAAAGCGGCCGGGACCACAGCGGATTGCGCACCATGATATCGCCCGGACAGGGCGGAAAGTCGAAGCTCTGTAGAGCGACGAAGAATTCCTGACGGAACGCCTCCAGGATTTCGCCCTGCATCGGACCTGCGAGGATAAGGCCGTTGTCCTGGTCGGTACGGATGGTCTGCTCGCCCCGCCCTTCGCTTCCCATCACGATCAAGCAGCTGCTGGTGCGCAGCTCGGCCGGCGCGACCATTTCGAACAATCGCGACAGCAGGCGTCGGTTGAGGTCGGAGACAATCTCCGCAATGACCTCCACCTTGACCCCTTGCCGTCGCAGCACGCGCGTTTGCGTCTCGATCTCCCGCGCCGCGGTAGCGAGGTCCTGCTGACTCGAGGCTCGATCGATGCGGCCGGCAGTGACTTGAGCGCTTCCCGCCAAGAACCCCAGCAGATCGATCTCCTCCAAAATTCCGACGAGCTCTTCGCCGTCGCGCACGGCAAGCCGCCGCTTGTTGTGCTTGGTCATGAGCAGGAGAGCCGAGGAGACGAAATCATCACGGCGCAGCGACACGATATCGAAATTCGCGAGCTCGCCGACCGGCGTCTGGATGGACTGGCGCCGCAGCACCACCGCCTTGGACAGATTCATGCCGGTCACGATGCCGATCCGCTCGCCGTCCCGGACAAACAGCGCATTGCTGTTGATCTCGCGCATCAGATGCCCGGCGGCCTCGATCGTATCACTGGCAGCCAGAAACACCGGCGGATGCAGGAACAGTTCGCCGACCTTGGCGTGCATCAACGAGCCGTAGCGTCCCGTCTCCTCGTCGTTGGCGAGTTCGTCCAGCTTCTGGGATATCTCACGGTAGAAAAAAGCCGCAAAGCGCGGGTTCGCCTTGATCAGATCGAGCGCGACCTTCCTGGGGATCACGTAGCAAAGCGTCTCGTCGCGAGCGAGAAACTGGTGCCCGCTATGGTCGTGAACGAGCGCGCGGCTGTCGAACGTGTCCTTGGGACCGAGCAATGCCAGCAGGTCGGCCTCGTTCCGCTCCTCGACGATGCCCTTGATCACGACATAGAGCGCCTCCGCCGGGGCGTCCCGCCTGATGATCGCTTCGCCCGGACTGAAGTACCCGATGTCCAGCGCGGTCCGCAACGTCTCGGCCTCGCTCGGCGTCAGACGATCGAACGGCGGGTTGGTGATATCGAACGCCTTGGGCATTGCGGCCTTTCGAAGATGCGGACCATCCGAGGATCCGACGGCTGACCATCGAAGGCGCAGCACCGGCCGGTCCATGTGAACCGGTCGGTACCGAAGCGACGTCTCGCAGATCCTCGCCTAGTGAGCCGTGGCCGAAGCAGCACCGATACCGGTCTGAGATCGGACATATTGCGCGTCAAAGCCATCGCGATCGGCCGCGGCACGCTTGCTGCGGTCCAGGGTCGAGACCAGCCAGATCCCCGCAAAGGCGAGCGCCATCGAGAACAGCGCCGGATTGTCCAACTTGATGGGAGCCGACCCCTTGGCGAAGCCAAGCGTCGCCTCCCAGACTGCCGGCGAGAGGACCACGCCCACAACCGCGCTGACCAGGCCAAGGAAGCCGCCGAACACGGCTCCCCGTGTCGTCAGGCCTCTCCAGAAGATCGACATCACCAGCACGGGGAAGTTGCAGGACGCCGCGATGGCGAAAGCAAGGCCTACCATGAAGGCGACGTTCTGGTTCTCGAACACGATGCCCAGGAAGATCGCAAGCACGCCGAGCACCAGTGTCGCAATCTTCGAGACCCGGATCTCGTCCTGCTCGTTTGCGTTCCCGCCCTTGATCACCATGCCGTAGAGATCGTGGCTGATGGACGATGCCCCGGCCAGAGCCAAGCCTGACACGACGGCCAGGATCGTGGCAAAGGCAACGGCCGAAATGAAGCCAAGGAACAGATTGCCGCCGACGGCGTTCGCGAGATGAATCGCTGCCATGTTGGAGCCGCCCTTGATCGCCGCGATTCCGCTCTTGGTCTTCTCGAGAATGCTCCCATCCAGAAACATCGCGTCGGTCGAAACCAGCGTGATCGCGCCAAAGCCGATGATGAAGGTCAGGATATAGAAATAGCCGATGAAACCCGTGGCGTAGAACACGGACTTGCGGGCCGCCTGAGCGTCCTTCACGGTGAAGAAGCGCATCAGGATGTGAGGCAGGCCCGCCGTTCCGAACATCAGCGCCAGACCGAGCGAGATGGCGGAGAGCGGATTGGAAATCAGGCTGCCGGGCTCCATGATCGCGAGTTTCTTGGGATGCACCTCGGTCGCCTTGGTGAACAGCGCTTCCGGGCTGAACCCGAACTTGTAGAGGACCGCGGCGGCCATGAACGTTGCGCCTGAGAGCAACAGCACCGCCTTGATGATCTGCACCCAGGTCGTCGCCTTCATCCCGCCGAACGTCACGTAGATCATCATCAGGCCGCCAACCAGGACGACCGCGATCCAGTAGTCGAGACCGAACAACAGCTGGATCAGCTTACCGGCGCCGACCATCTGCGCGATGAGATAGAACGCAACCGTCACCAGCGAGCCGCACGCCGCCAGGATACGGATTTCGGTCTGTCCGAGCCGAAACGAGGTCACGTCGGCAAAGGTGAACTTTCCGAGGTTGCGCAATTGTTCGGCGATCAGAAAGGTGACGATCGGCCATCCCACCAGCCAGCCGACGGAGTAGATCAAGCCGTCGTAGCCCGAGGTATAGACGAGGCCGGATATGCCGAGGAAGGACGCCGCCGACATGTAGTCGCCTGCGATCGCAAGTCCGTTCTGGAATCCCGTGATTCCGCCGCCGGCCGAGTAGAAATCTGCAGCCGACGCGGTCCGTTTGGCGGCCCAATAGGTGATGCAGAGCGTCAGGCCAACAAACCCGACGAACATGCCGATCGCCGACCAGTTGGTCGCCTGCTTGGAGCCGCCTTCGACGGCACCGGCGGCGAGCGCGATGGTGGGCAAGCTTGCGAGCAGAATCACCGATAGCGAGGCGAATTTCTTCACGAGCGATTCTCCTCGACAATTTTGCGGATAAGTACGTCGTAGCTGGAATTCGCCCGGCGGACATAGATACCCGTCAGCACGAAGGCGAGCACGATGACGGACAGTCCGATGGGGATGCCGATCGTCGTCACGCCGCTGCCCAGCGGTATTCCCAGAAATTTGGGAGCGTAGGCGACCAGCAGGATGAAGCCGAAATAAATGACAAGCATGACCGCCGACAGCAGCCAGCCGAGTGACGAACGTCGGCGCACGAGCTCCTGGTAGTTCGGATCGCGTTCAATCTTGGCGAGGTTGCTCACGTCAATGATCCCCTGGATGATCCTCTGAAATTTCTTGCCATGACGGATGCCCCTTCTCTCGGGGAGCTGTCCTAGCCTGCACTGACGGCCGGCCGGGCTCCATGATCCAGATCAAGCGCGGTCGATCCTCGTGCGAATGTGTCTGCAGGCGGCGCGTCAATCGGAAATATCCGCGCCTGCCGACGAAATGGCGCATGTCGCTTGCGCACGTTTGAGGTTAGGTTGGATACGATTTTGCGTCAGCGCATCGCGGATGATCCGGCTCTACGGTCGACAACGATCGGCATTTTCAGCCCAAACGATTTCTAGCCCAAGCGATCTGCAAACAAGGAATGATCAAGGGATCCTCAAATGCCTACACCCGAACCGATCAAGTTCACCGACGGCGTGGCTTACGAGCGCTTCATGGCCCCCTGGAGCCGATCGGCCGGCGCACTCTTCCTGGACTGGCTGGCGCCAGGCTCCGGATTGGCCTGGGTCGATGTCGGTTGCGGCAATGGCGCGTTTACCGAGCTCATCCTTGCGGCGTCCGCCCCGTCGTCCGTTTGCGCGATCGATCCCTCCGACGCGCAGATCGCGACGGCGCGCGCGAAACTGTCAGCAAAGCAGGTCGAGCTTTCGATTGGCGATGCCATGGCCCTTCCCTACGACGCCAATCGTTTCGACGTTGCGGTGATGGCGCTGGCGCTGTTCTTCGTCCCCGACGCGTACAAAGGTGCCGCGGAGATGGTCCGCGTCACCAGGCCCGGCGGCATGGTCGCGTCCTACACCTGGGACATCGTCCGGGGCGGCTCGCCTACGCAGCCCCTGTGGGAGGAAATGGACGCTCTCGGCAAACCCGCACAGCGCCCGCCGAGTGCGGATGTATCGCGGTTCGAGGCGCTGAAGCCGCTTTGGGCGGAGCTCGGCCTCCGCGAGGTCGAAACTCGCGAACTGGTTGTTGAACGAACGTTTGCGAATTTCGATGACTACTGGCTGTCGATGGTCGTCAGCAGCCCGGCCGGCGTGTTGGCAAAGCTGTCGGAGACGGAGAGCGCGGAGCTCATGCGCCGGCTGCGGGCAAGACTGCCGGCGAGCGCGAGCGGTGAGATCAAGGTTCATGCCTCGGCCACCGCGATCAAGGGACGCAAAGCCGCTTGATGATCCGGACGGTCGCGAACGGCGATCACCGCATTTCGGCGATCACCGCATTTCCGAGACCGAGCGGTCAGATCCTGTCGCTCCGAAGATGCAATGAAGGGACGGCCACAGCCGTCCCGCAAGCTCGCCTTACGCCGACTTCTTCTTCGCCTTCGGCTTGGTCGCCTTCGGCATGACAGGCGCCTCCGGCGTGCCCTCGATCGAGGACAGGCGGCCGGACGTGAACGTGTAGATGCCGGCGCGCGGACCGGTGGTCCAGGTCACCACGGCGACGCGCCGGCCGATGGCATCATTGGAGAGGTTGACATTCGAGGGCGCGCCGATGCCGCGCACCACGTCGCATTCGGTGTGGCCGAGCGCGACCGTGCCGCCCGTGGGCGCCGTCGTCGACGCATTGGCATCAGCAGGTCCAGGAGGCGGCGCCATGCCGGGACAGGCCCCGTCGGCGCTAACCAGATCTTCCGCCGTCACGGGCTTGTCGGGGGTCAGCGGCGGCGATTCAATCGAGATGCTCTTGATGAACAGGCGGCTGGGCGTGTTGAACCACTGGGCATCCTTGGACAGCAGATCGCTCGCGCCAGAGCAGCCCGCGACCAGCGGTGCTACGGCAGCCAACGCAACTATGAGCGAGCCGGGAAGCTTTTGATGTCGCACGATAAACTAAATTCCCCGCGTGAAGGACCAGCCCTAAACGATTGTCCCAACATCACTTTGCGGCACGAAGGTGACCAAGACCAGCCTTACCCTAAAAGTACAAATTATCATTAATTGCCGACGACCGCTAATTCCGCCGCTGCCACCGGCCCCGTTCGTCGGCCTGCCAATAGGTGACATCAAATCCCCGCGCCTTGCAATCCGTCCAGGCGCTGCGGGCGAACGCCAGCGCGTCCGGATCGTCGCCGTTGAACAGCAGCACCATGCGTTCATAGCCCTGGGCGTCCTGCGGCAGCGCGGCGTTGTCGATCAGGAAGCGGACATGGGCGCCGTTGGGATTGCCCTCCTCGATCGCCAGCACGATCGGCTGGTCGGCGGCATCGTTCACGCGCCATGTCGCATGCGGCAGGAAGGAATCGTCGCGATAGGTCCACAGATGCGCATCCAGCGCATCGGCGCGTTCCTCCGAGGTCGACTGCACCACGACGCGCCAGCCGCGCTCGATCGATTTCTCGAGAAGCGGCGGCAACACGTTCTCCACCGTCATGTTTTGCAGATGGTAGAACAGCACTTCCGTCATTTGCGCTCGTAATGATCTGCCACCAGACGATCCAGCAGGCGGACGCCATAGCCGCTTCCCCAGCTCTGGTTGATGTCGGTCTTCGGCGCGCCCATGGCGGTGCCGGCGATGTCGAGATGCGCCCAGGGCGTGCCGTCGACGAAGCGCTGGAGGAACTGCGCCGCGGTGATCGAGCCGCCATGGCGGCCGCCGGTGTTCTTCATGTCGGCGAACTGGGAATCGATCAGCTTGTCATATTCGGGGCCGAGCGGCAGGCGCCAGACCTTCTCGCCGCTCTCGATGCCGGCCGTCAGCAGCCGGTCGGCCAGCTCGTCATTGTTGGAGAACATGCCGGCATGTTCGGTGCCGAGCGCGACCACGATCGCGCCGGTGAGCGTCGCCAGGTCCACCATGAATTTCGGTTTCGTCTTCTTGGCCACGTACCAGAGCACGTCGGCCAGCACGAGGCGGCCTTCGGCGTCGGTGTTGATGATCTCGATGGTCTGGCCCGACATCGAGGTGACGATGTCGCCCGGCCGCTGCGCATTGCCGTCGGGCATGTTCTCGACGAGGCCGATGGCCCCGACCACGTTGGCCTTGGCCTTGCGCGCCGCAAGCGCGTGCATCAGGCCGACGACGCAGGCAGCCCCGCCCATGTCGCCCTTCATGTCCTCCATACTGCCGGCCGGCTTGATCGAGATGCCGCCGGTGTCGAAGCAGACGCCCTTGCCGACGAAGGCGACCGGGGCCTCACCCTTCTTGCCGCCGTCCCAGCGCATGATCACGGTGCGGCTCGGCCGCGTCGAGCCCTGGCCGACGCCGAGCAGCGCGCCCATGCCGAGCTTGTCCATCGCCTTGACGTCGAGCACCTCGACCTTGACGCCGAGCTTGCGGAGCAGGCTCGCGCGGCGCGCGAATTCCTCGGGGAAAAGCACGTTCGGCGGCTCGTTGACGAGGTCGCGCGCGATGATCACGCCGTCGACGACGTGACCGGCCGAGGCAAACGCCTTCTTGGCGGCGGCGACATCGCCCACCGCAAGCGAGATGTCGGCGCGTGAGCCGCCCTCCTCGCCGTCCTTCTTCTTGGTCTTGTAGCGGTCGAACTTGTAGGCGCGCAGCCGCAGGCCCGAGGCGATCGCAACCGCCTGCTCGCTCGTCATGGCGCCGTCAGGCAGTTCCGCCATGATGGTCATGGCGGCAGCACCGGCGGAGAGCTTGCCCGCCGCCACGCCGCCGAATTTGAAGAAGTCGTTCGCCTTCAGGCCCGTCGCCTTGCCGGCCCCGACCCCGATCACGATCAGGCGGGTGGCCTTCACCCCCTCCGGAGCCAGGATGTCCAGCGCGGCGCCGCTTTTGCCTTTGAAAGCGGCGGCCGAGGCCGCCCGCTTCACGAGTTCGGTAGCGCCGCCCAGCGCCTTGGCGGTCGCAGGGCCCAGCTTCAAACCGTCGTCGCAGAACACGACCAGGATGCCACGGGCGGCGGCAGACAACTGGACGAAGCCGACCTTGATGGCATCGGACATGGGTAACTCCTCCAAAACATGGGGCTTTTCGCCGCTCGGCGGTTCCGGCCACGGGCCGGCGCTGAACGGCGATTCACTGGACTTTTGCCACTATGGGCCACCGGCGGGGCAGATGCCAAGCACCGCCCGTGGCCGCCAGGCCACAACGAGGGAAATATTAACCATATATTGAGGGTGCCATGGGGCAGCCATTTTGTTGACGGATCAAAGGGATGGTAGTGAGAGAGTAAGCTGGCGTAAGAGCTGTTTGTCCGACCTTGGGGATCCCCTTTCGGGGATTGGTTGGGCGGCCAGAGCTCCGGCCGACATTGGGGACTTGGTGGGATTCGTGCGGTAGCGCATGGGGTCAATCGATAGGTATATCTTCCGCACGACGCTGGCGTCGTTTGCGCTGGTCCTGGTCAGCCTCACCGGCGTGATCTGGATTACGCAGGCGTTGCGCGGCATCGACCTGATGACGAGCCAGGGCCAGACCATCCTCACCTTCCTCGGCATCACCAGCCTCGTCGTGCCCGCGCTGGTCCTGATCATCTCGCCGATCGCGCTGATGATCGCGATCTCGCACACGCTGAACAAGCTCGCGACCGATTCCGAGATCATCGTGATGAATGCCGCCGGCTTCTCGCCGTTCCGGCTGTTCTATCCGTTCTTCTACGCCACCTGCGTGGTGGCGCTGCTGGTCGCCTTCATCGCGGCCTATCTCGCGCCCGACGGCATGCGGCGGATCAAGCAGTGGGACGCCGAGATCACCGCCGACGTGCTCACCAACATCCTCCAGCCCGGCCGCTTCGCCCAGCTCGACAAGAACCTGACGATCCGGATTCGCGAACGCCAGCCCGGCGGCATTCTCGCCGGCATCTTCATCGACGACCGCCGCGATCCCAACGAGCGAGTCTCGATCGTCGCCGAGCATGGCGAGGTCGTGAAGAACGACACCGGCTCGTTCCTGGTGCTGGAGACGGGCAATCTCCAGCGCTTCGAGGCGGGCAAACGCGATCCCGCGCTGGTGGCGTTCGGCCGTTACGGCTTCGACATGTCGAAGTTCTCGGGCCAGGGCCGCGACGTCACTCTCGGCATCCGCGAGCGCTATCTCTGGGAGCTGTTCTCGCCGTCCGAGGACGATCCCGTCTACAAGCAGATTCCCGGTCAGTTCCGCTCGGCCTTGCATGACAGCCTGTTGGCGCCGATCTATCCGTTCGCCTTTGCCGTGCTGACCTTCGCCTTCCTCGGTGCGCCGCGCACCACCCGCCAGAGCCGCAATTTCTCGATCGGCTCGTCCATCGTCGCGGTGTTCGGCCTGCGCATGGCCGGCTTCGCCTGCTCGGTCATGGCGGTGAAGTCGCCGGGCGCGGTGCTGGTCCAATACGCCATGGTCATGGGCGCCATCGGCGTCGGGCTGTGGCTGATCGTCGGCGGCATCGTGGTGGAGCCGCCGCCCCGCCTCATGGAGGCCATCAACAGGTCGAACGCGCGCATTGCACGGCTGTTCAGGCGGCCGGCCACCGCATGAGCATGCTCACCAATACACTCGGGCGCTATTTCGCCGGCCGCTTCGTGGTCGCGGCGCTTGGCGTGTTCGCGAGCATTTTCCTGCTCCTGGTGCTGGTCGACTACATCGAGATGGTGCGCAAGACGTCGGGCCTTGCATCCGCCTCGGCGATCATGGTGGCCGAGACCTCGCTGTTCCGCGTGCCCCAGCTGCTGGAGAAGCTGACGCCGTTCTGCATGCTGATCGGCGCCATGACCTGCTATCTCGCCCTCTCCCGCCGGCTGGAGCTCGTGGTCGCGCGCGCCGCCGGCATCTCGGCCTGGCAGTTCATCTCGCCGGCGCTCGGCAGCGCGCTCCTGATCGGGGTGATCGCCACCGTCGCCTACAATCCGATGTCGGCCAATCTGCGCGAGCTCTCCAAGCGGATGGAGGCCGAGCTGTTCGGCTCGGCGCCCGGCGGCGGCATCCAGGACGCCTCCGGCTTCTGGCTCAACCAGGTGACCAACGACGGCCAGACGATCATCAATGCAGCGCGCAGCGAGCAGCAGGGTGTCCGGCTCACGGGGCTCACGTTGTTCCGGTTTGACACAGAGCAGCACTTCAAGGAGCGCGTCGAGGCGCGCGAGGCGGAGCTCGAAGCCGGACAGTGGATATTCAGGAACGTCCGCCGCTTCTCGCTCGACGCGCCGCCGATCGAGCAGGCCGTCCTGGCAATTCCGACGACGCTGACCGAGGCCCAGGTCCGCAACAGCTTTTCCACACCCGAGACTGTGTCCTTTTGGCAACTACCGAGCTACATCCGCTCCTCCGAAAGCTCAGGCTTCGCGACAGCCGGCTATCGACTCCAGTATCACAAGCTGTTGGCGCAGCCGTTTTTGCTCGCCGCCATGGTGATGCTCGCGGCCTCGGTGTCGTTGCGTTTCTTCCGGATGGGCGGCGTGCAGAAGATGGTTTTGAGTGGCGTGGGCGCAGGCTTTCTGCTCTACGTTCTGTCGAAAGTGACTGAAGACTTGAGCAAGGCTGAGTTGATGCATCCGATCGCTGCGGCGTGGTTGCCCGTGGTGGTGGGCGGCCTCACCGGCTTCTTGGCCTTGTTGTATCAGGAGGACGGTTAGTGACTGCCGTCCGTCGAGGGCCCGTGTCTCGTCTGACGCGCCGCACTGTGTTGCGCGCGAGCGGGTGCGGCTTGTCCGTTCGCAGGCTGCTGCTCGCTGTCGTCGCTGCGGCCTCGCTCGGCGCGCTGATCGACCTTGCCGCGGTGGTGCCGGCCTCCGCCCAGAGTTTCACCTACAACCCGCTGCCGCCGCGTCCGAAGCCGCCGAAGGCTGCCAACGACAACCAGATGCTGGTTCAGGCGACCGAGGTCGACTACGACTACAACAATTCGCGCGTCTCCGCGGTCGGTAACGTCCAGCTGTTCTACAACGGCACCAGCGTCGAGGCCGACAAGGTCATCTACGACCAGAAGACCAAGCGGCTCCATGCCGAAGGCAACATCCGCATGACGGATGCCGACGGCAAGATCACCTATGCCGAGATCATGGATCTCTCGGACGACTACCGCGACGGTTTCGTCGATTCGCTGCGCGTCGACACCGCCGACCAGACCCGCATGGCCGCGAGCCGCGCCGACCGCTCCAGCGGCAACTACACGGTGTTCGAGAACGGCGTCTACACGGCCTGCGCGCCGTGCAAGGACGATCCGAAGAAGCCGCCGCTGTGGCAGGTCAAGGGTGCGCGCATCATCCACGACCAGCAGGAGAAGATGCTGTATTTCGAGACGGCGCAGCTCGAATTCTTCGGCGTGCCGCTCGCCTACATGCCCTATTTCTCGACGCCCGACCCGACCGTGAAGCGCAAGACCGGCTTCCTGATGCCGTCTTACGCGTCGAATACGCCGTTCGGCTACGGCGTCGAAGTCCCGTTCTACTGGGCGATCGCGCCCGACATGGACATGACCCTCAGCCCGCGCATCACGTCCCGGCAGGGCGTGTTGTTCCAGGCTGAATTCCGCCAGCGCCTGCTGGACGGCGCCTACCAGATCCGCGCCTATGGCATCAACCAGCTCGACCCGGGCGCGCTCGCCGGTCAGCCCGGCGACCGCGAGTTCCGCGGCGCGATCGACACCAAGGGGCAGTTCGCGCTGAACGACAAATGGGTCTGGGGCTGGGACGGCGTAGTCATGTCCGACTACTACTTCTTCTCGGACTACCGCCTGTCGCAGTACCGTGATCCGCTCGGATCGTTCCTGATCCTGCCGACCGACGCGCTGTCGCAGCTCTACCTGACCGGCGTCGGCAATCGCAGCTTCTTCGACGCGCGCACGATGTACTGGCTGAGCTACTCGGGCAACCAGAGCCAGGTGCCGGTCGTCTACCCCGTGATCGACTACTCGAACGTGCTCAACTATCCGGTCTTCGGCGGCGAGTTCAGCTACAAGACCAATTTCGTGAACCTGTCGCGTGATACCGCCGTGTTCGATCCGATCACGACGCTCGCCAACACCAACAGCCTGTGCACGACGGCGTCGGCCGATCCGCTCGCGCGCACGCCGTCGCAGTGCCTGCTGCGCGGCTTCCCCGGCACCTATACCCGCCTGACGGCGGAAGCGCAGTGGCGCAAATCCTTCACCGACCCGCTCGGCCAGATCTGGACGCCGTTCGCCAGCCTGCGCGCCGATGCGATCAACTCCTCGGTCTCGAACCAGCCGGGCGTGTCGAACTACCTGCCGGTCGGCGACACCCAGGCCTTCCGCCTGATGCCGACCGTCGGCCTCGAATACCGCTATCCCTTCATCAACGTTCAGCCCTGGGGCTCCACCACCGTCGAGCCGATCGCGCAGATCATCATCCGCCCGAACGAGACCTATGCCGGCAAGCTTCCGAACGAGGACGCGCAGAGCGTGGTGTTCGACACCTCGAATCTGTTCAGCGTCGACAAGTTCTCCGGTTACGACCGCGTCGAGGGCGGCGGCCGCGCCAATGTCGGCGTGCAGGCCACCACCCAGTTCGACAAGGGCGGCGCCGTCAAGGCGCTGTTCGGCCAGTCCTACCAGCTGTTCGGCATGAACTCCTACGCGGTCCAGGACTCCATCAACACGGGCCTGGATTCCGGGCTCGACAAGCCCCGCTCCGACTACGTGGCGAGCCTCGCCTACTCGCCCAACCGCACCTACACGTTCAGCGTCCGCTCCCGCATGGACGAGCAGACCTGGAACGTCCAGCGCTTCGAGGCCGAAGGCCGCGCCAACTTCGATCGCTGGTCGATCAGCATGATGTACGGCAACTACGCGCCGCAGCCGGAACTCGGCTATCTGACGCGCCGCGAGGGCATCCTGACCACGGGCTCGATCAAGGTCGCGACCAACTGGGTGGTGTCGGGCTCGGCACGCTGGGACCTCGAGGCCAACAAGATCAACCAGTATGTGCTCGGCGCCGGCTATGTCGACGATTGCTTCGTGCTGGCGGCGAACTATGTAACTTCGTATAGCTACTCCGCGGGCTCGACGCCGCCCGTCCTGAGCCACGCGTTCATGTTCCAGATTGGCCTGCGTACGCTGGCGACCTCGTCGACGAGCAGCGGCTCCGGCGTCCTCCAGTAAACGGTTTGAAGTGCCGGTCGCGTTTTCCCAATCGCAGGTTCACCGCGGCTGACATGCGAGCGATATAAATGACGACTGCTTTGCCTATGTTCCGCCTCCTCCTCGTCCTCGCCGCCCTGTTTCTGGCCGCCGCGCCGTCGCGCGCGCAGAACATCGTCGTCATGGTCAACGGCGATCCGATCACCGATTTCGACATCGACCAGCGCTCCAAGCTCGACCAGCTGACGACGCAGAAGACCCCGAGCCGGCAGGAGGTCATCAACGAGCTGATCGACGACAGGGTGAAGCTGAAGGAAGGCAAGAAGTACGGCGTCGATCCCGGCGTCTCCGACATCAACCAGTCCTACGAGGGCATGGCGCAGCGCATGCGCATCTCGACGGATCAGCTGACCAAGTCGCTCGAGGTCAAAGGCGTCCGCCCCGAAACGCTGAAGGCCCGGATGAAGTCCGAGATGGTCTGGACCAGCCTCGTGCGCGGCCGCTTCAAGGAGAAGCTGCTGGTCGGCGAGCGCGACGTCGCGCAGGCGGTGCAGGCCCAGACCGGCGACAAGCTCCAGATCGAGGGCACCGAATACAAGATGCAGCCGATCGTGCTGATCGTGCCGCGCGGCTCCTCCCCGACCTTCCTGGAGACGCGGAAGAAGGAGGCCGAGACCTACCGCTCGCGCGTTGCGAGCTGCGAGGAGGCCAATTCGCTGTTCCGCTCGACGCCGAACGCCACCATCCGCGACAGCGTCACCAAGACGACCGCAGAACTGCCCGAGGCACTGCGCAAGGTGCTCGACGACACGCCGATCGGCCATCTCACCGCGCCCGAGGTGACCAGGGCCGGCATCGAGATGGTCGTGCTGTGCTCGCGCAAGCCGACCATGATCGACACGCCGAAGAAGCGCGAGATCCGCGAGAAGATGTACACCGAGAAGTACGAGAAGACCCAGAAGGCCTATCTCGACGAGCTCCGCAAGGCGGCGATGATCGAATATCGCAACCGCTGATGGCCAACCACGCAGCAAAGCCCCTCGCGCTGACGCTGGGAGAGCCTGCCGGCATCGGCCCCGACATCACGATTGCGGCCTGGCTCCGGCGCCGCGAGCTGAACCTGCCCGCCTTCTACCTGCTCGGCGACGAGGCGCTGATCGCGCGGCGCGCCAAGACACTGGGCAAGACACTGGGTAAGGCGCACGGCGCCGAGATCCGGATCGCCTCCGTGAGCGCGCACGAGGCCGCGGCCGCCTTCACCGAGGCCCTGCCCGTGGTTGCGACCGGCGAGCGCGCAACGGCCGAACCCGGCCAGCCCGACGCCTCCAGCGCGCCGGCCGCGCTCGCCTCGATCCGCCAGGCGGTGGCCGATGTCCGCGCCGGCCGCGCCGGCGCCGTCGTCACCAACCCGATCGCCAAGAGCGTGCTCTACCGCGCGGGCTTCCGCCATCCCGGCCACACCGAATTCCTCGCCGAGCTCGCCGCAGAGGACGGCCGCGTGCCGCAGCCGGTGATGATGCTGTGGTCGCCGCGGCTCGCCGTGGTGCCCGTGACAATCCACGTCTCCTTGCGCGACGCGCTGTCCCAGCTGACGAGCGAATTGATCGTGTCGACCGTGCGCATCGTCGCGACCGAACTGAAATCCCGCTTCGGCATCACGAGGCCGCGCATCGCGATCTCCGGCCTCAACCCGCACGCCGGCGAGGACGGCTCGCTCGGCCACGAGGAGCAGACGGTGATTGCGCCGGCGCTCAAGACGTTGCGCAATGACGGCATCGACGCAAGAGGCCCGCTGCCCGCCGACACCATGTTCCACGAGGCTGCGCGCAACAGCTATGACTGCGCGGTCTGCATGTATCACGACCAGGCGCTGATCCCGATCAAGACGGTCGCCTTCGACGACGCCGTCAACGTCACGCTCGGCCTGCCCTTCATCCGCACCTCGCCCGATCACGGCACCGCCTTCGACATCGCCGGCACCGGCAAAGCCAATCCGGCGAGCCTGATCGCGGCGCTTCAGCTCGCCAGCCGCATGGCGGCTGCCAAAACCTGATGAGCGCGATCGACGACCTCCCGCCGCTGCGCGAGGTCATTCGCCGGCACGCGCTGTCGGCCCGCAAGTCGCTCGGCCAGAATTTCCTGCTCGATCTCAACCTCACCGCGCGCATCGCGCGCGCGGCGGCGCCGCTGGATGACTCCACCATCGTCGAGATCGGCCCGGGCCCGGGCGGGCTGACGCGTGCGCTGCTTGCGCTCGGCGCCAGGCGCGTCATCGCCATCGAGCATGACGAGCGCGCAATCCCCGCCTTGCAGGATATTTCCGAACGCTATCCCGGCCGGCTCGAGATCGTCCACGGCGATGCCATGACCTTCGACCCGCGACCACTGCTCAATGGCGAAAGCGCAAAAATCGTCGCCAATCTGCCCTACAACATCGCGACCCAGCTTCTGATCGACTGGCTCACCGCCGAACCGTGGCCACCCTGGTACGACATGATGGTCCTGATGTTCCAGCGCGAGGTCGGCGAGCGCATCGTGGCGCGCGAGGACGAGGAGGCCTATGGCCGCCTCGGCGTGCTCGCCAACTGGCGCTGCGAGACCAAGATCCTGTTCGACATTGCGCCGTCCGCCTTCGTGCCGCCGCCGAAGGTGACCTCCTCCGTCGTGCGCCTGGTGCCGCGCACCGAGCCGCTCGCTTGCGATCGCAGGCTGCTCGAACAGGTCGCAGCCGCCGCCTTCGGCCAGCGCCGCAAGATGCTGCGGCAGAGCCTGAAATCGCTGGGCGTCGATCCGGCGCGGCTTGCGCAGGCCGCCGGCGTCGATGCGACGCGGCGCGCCGAGACCATTCCGATATCGGGCTTTGTTGCCATGGCGCGTGAATTGGCGGATATACGAGCCGAAACGTAAGAATGGAAATTCCGGAGGAAAGAAAATGGCGTTGATGCGTCGGCAGTCCCTGGTCAAGTTCGATGCGCCGCTGTGCGAGACCATCGTCGACACGCCCAAGCCGCAAGGCCGCGAAGTCCTCGTGCGCATCGAGCGCTGCGGCCTCTGCCATTCCGACCTGCACATCCAGGACGGCTATGCCGATCTCGGCGGCGGCAAGAAGCTCGACACCACGCGCGGCATGACGCTGCCCTTCACGCTCGGCCACGAGATCGCCGGCGTCGTCGATGAAGTCGGCCCCGACGTTCCGGCCGCCCTCGTCGGCAGCAAGAAGGCGGTGTTTCCGTGGATCGGCTGCGGCCAGTGCCGCGACTGCAAGAACGGCGACGAGAACCTCTGCGTCAAGCAGCGCTTCCTCGGCGTCTCCATCGACGGCGGCTTCGCCACCCACGTGCTGGTACCCGACGCGAAATATCTGCTCGACTACGATCCCCTGCCCGTCAACCAGGCCGCGACCCTGATGTGCTCCGGCGTCACCGCCTACGGCGCGCTCAAGCGTCTGGTCGACCGTCCGCGCCAGCGCAACCTGCTGCTGATCGGTCTCGGCGGCGTCGGCATGATGGGCCTGTCGTTCGCGCAGGCGATGTTCAAGCAGCCGATCACGGTCGCCGACCTCTCGCCGGCCGCGCGCGACACCGCACTGAACAACGGCGCCGCCGTCGCCTACGATCCGGCCGAGCCTGACGTGATCAAGCGCATCCTCAAGGAGACCGACGGCGGGTTTGACGAGATCGTCGATTTCGCCGGCAACGAGAAGTCGATGGCGTTTGCGGTCGCGGTCGCCGCGCGCGGCGGCAAGATCGTGGTCTCCGGCCTGATGGGCGGCCAGTTCACGCTGCCGATGGTGCAGTGGGTCTACAAGCGCATGACCATCGAAGGCTTCATGGTCGGCACGCTTGCGGAGGCCCAGGAGCTGATGGCGCTGGCCCGCGCCGGCAAGATCAAGCCGACGCCGATGCGCGAGGAGCCGATGGGCGACGTCCAGAAATGGATCGACGAATTGCGCGCCGGCAAGGTCGTCGGCCGCATCGTGCTGAAGAACTAGAGCACGTATCAGCGCCCGCGCGGAACGCCGGCGGCCGCGCTGCGTTGGTAGCGCATGTCCATTCGCTGCACGGTCGAGAGCGCATTCTTCATCGCCTGGAGCTTCCTGGAGCAGAGCGGAGAGCTCGGTCCTCCGGACGAGACTGCGAACGTCATTCTCGACGCCATCGAAGCGCAGATCAAAACCGGCGAACGCCGGCAGTTGATGCTCGCGAACAGGGCGATCGACGTCTTCCGTGCCCACGCGGCGAAGCGCCGGCCGTCGCAGGAAGCCCACGTCGGGTGACGGACGGCGGGCGATACCCTCGGCCCCCCCGTTCCGGCAAATGCGCCACCGCCACCGCGGCCCAATGCCTACCCCTTCGACGAATGCAACCAGGTCCCGCTTCGCCACACCATCATCGCGATCGCCAGCCGATCATTTCGGTCTGACATTGGAACGTCGCGCCTGCGACGTGTTTGTCTCCCGTGAAGGCAACGACGGAGTCAGTGATGACAAAGCCGCTGGCAAAGACAGTGCAACCTGTTCCTGAAGAAAACCAGAGCCACAAGGGCGCCGGCAGCGCGCCGTCGGTCCCGGTCGACACCACCAAGGGCCACCGTGACGACGAGAAGCAGAATATTCGCGAGCAGGCGGCGCATGGCAACCTGACCCAGAACACAAGCAACAGGCGGATGGGATAAGCGATCAGACGTCGGCGGGGGATTGAAACGAGGAGAAACGAACGTGGTCAATCTCGGCAAGTGGTACGATCCCATATCCGAACGCTGGATCGCACCGCGCGAACCCCGCCTGGAGGCTGCATCCTCCTCAACGAGCGAGAACCACGTCCTGGAGCTTCAGAGGACGGTCGAAATCCGGCGTATCTGGCGCGCGCTCGTCGATTGCTGCGCACGCGGCTGATGCTGGCACGCAGCCGTGGGAGGAACAAGCCGTCGATCGCACCGTTGGTACCTGCATGACCGATCCCGCATCACCCGCAAGGCCCGTCGCAGCCGCGATACGCTTCCTCTCGATCATCGTCGGTTGCGCCTGCCTGCTGCTCGCGGCCGTCTGCTTCGCCATCGCGGCGCAGGTCTTCATTCAGACCGGCGTATTCGCGCAGTCCTACGTGATGGTAGGCCTCATCAGCGCCGCATTGGGGCTGCTGGCGCTGACGCTGGCGCGCGTCTGGAAATAGGCCTCGCAGTTTCGCTCCTTCGCTTGGCTCCCGCCAAGAAGCCGTCTCCTGCTCCGTCATTAGGAAGCCGTCTCCCGCCCCGTCATTCCGGGATGCGTGCGCGAGCACGCAGGCCCGGAATCCATCGGGCCACGTGTCGTGCCGTGCGATGGATTCCGGGTTCGCCCTTTCAGGGCGCCCCGGAATGACAGGCGGAAGTCAGGGCAGCCCCCGTGACCTGTCGGGCAAAACACCCCCGTCAATCCCTTCCCGCGAAAATATTTCGTTTTTCCGAATTTCGGATTTATGGCATACACCCTTCATCCCGGCCCTGCCAAAGGGGCGTTCCCGATCGTCACGATTTGCGGGCCGGGTGGCGGTGGACGCGGCAGCGTCGGCGCGGTCAGCGTGATGGCAGGGCGGGCAACCGTGAGGCATCCACGCGACGCGGTACGACACGGCGCAGCAACAGCGGGCCCATCGGTCGTCTTGGGTGAGCACACGCAAGCCCCTGATGACCGGGCGGGACCGTCCGCGGACGGAGAAGTCGTGTGGTCCTGACGCCCGGGGTCTGTGCGTCAAGGCTCGCGGTGATGTGGCGGCCCGACCGGGCGCGCGCATCAGCGATCCGCGAGGCGACGGGGGCAATAGTGCATCGCTCCCCGGGGAGAGCACGAAGGACACCGTTAAAACCATCCGCGCAGGGAAGGCCGGGCGACCGGCATCACCTGTGGTCCAAACCGTGTGCATTCCTTGTAGCGCACGGATCTCGGGTGCCGCCGGCGCCCGGCCTTCCCTGCGCCCTTTGGCCAAGAAGGGCGATGAGTTGAAGCAAGGCTCGGGCAGAACCTGTCGCGAGACTGTGGAGCCATGGTCACGGCCCGTTCCAGACGCCCCTCCTCGCCGCGTGCGGCGGTTCTAAAACCTTCCGCCGCTGCGACGGCTGCTCGGGAACCTGGAGCTCGACCGGGCAATAGCGCCGGCAAAATGCCTGATTTCGTGGCGGAACGACCGCCGCGCAGGCCCGATTTAAGCCTCATCCTTTCCGGATTTGCGGCTCATTGCCACCCAACTCTTTGAAGAGAAAGGGAAGCTTAAGAGTTGCGTCGCGTAACCGGGAGACCAGGATGGGCAACCGCACCGCAAAGTTCATATCCGCGCTTGTCGGCAGCATCATTGCCGGCGCGCCACTGGCCGCCGTGTCGCAGAACGCGCCGAGCGCATCGAGCACGGCCAATGCGGCCGCCGACTGCCTCGCCTCGCCGAAGAGCACCGCGCCGCAGGGACAGCACTGGCACTATCGCCTCGATCGCGCGACCAAGCGACAGTGCTGGTACCTGCGCGCCGAAGGCGGCAAGGCGACGCAAAGCGCGCAGGCGACGGCCGACACACCGAACGCAGATCCAGCCGCGCCGCCATCGCTGCAGAACGCCCGCGCGGAATACATTGCACCGCAGATCGGTGCCGCACCGGGCTCGCCGAACATGACCGCGCCCGCGCCGGCCGCAACGAATGCACCGCCGGTCACGCAACAGCCGCCGGGCGCCATCGCCGACAACAACGCGCAACAGCCCGCCGTCGCCGCGCGCTGGCCCGATGCCTCCACGACATCCGCTGCGCCCGCGCCGCAGCCGGCGCCCGCGACCCAGCCGAGCGCGAAGCCGGCAAAGGCCGGCGCCCCGGTGGTGCTCGCCGCAGCCGAAATTCCCGCCGACAAGCCAACCGGCTCGCTCCAGATGCTCCTGCTCGTGATCGGCGGCGCCTTGGCGATCGCCGGCATCCTCGCCAGCGTCATCTACCGCTTCGCCGGCGGGCGCGCGCGCGTCCGCGTCCAGGCGAACGACCACCGCCGCGTGAATTGGGACGATCGGGAGCCGCAGAACCGGGACGAGGGCCGCGCGCCGTGGCTCGAAGGGAAGCCGGCCGTCACGCCGCGCGCGCAGCCGCCGCGTCCGATCGATTTCGACGCCGCACGGCCCCAGGCGGCACAGCTCGCCGCAATCGACCGCAAGATCGATATGATCGAAGCGCACGAGCCGGCTGGCGTCACCGAAGTCGCGGAATCCGGCGAGCCCGAGATCGCGGCATTCGACAGGGAATTCGAGATCGAGGCCCGTGCACCTCGGCTCGCGGCCGACCAGGCCGACAGCAATGAAGAGCCGGCTGGTCGCGATGAGGATGCGGTCAACATCGACATCATCACCACGATGCTGGAACGGCTGCTGCAGGAAGGGCCGCGGCTGAAGCAGCCTGGCCTTGGCTCTAACCCTGGCTCTAACCCTGGCTCTAACCTTGGAGCTGGCCTTGCAAACCTCGCACGAAACCAACGAGGCCAATCCGCCGCTCGCGCTTGAGTCGCTCGGCCTTCAGGATCGATTGCACCTCGGCGAAGGCCTCGTCGACATCGTGGTTGATCACGATGTAGTCGTACTCGGCCCAGTGGCTCATCTCGTGGCTGGCACGGCTCATGCGCTTGCGGATCACCTCGTCGGAATCCTGCGCGCGCGAATGCAGCCGCTTCTCGAGATCGCCGGCCGACGGCGGCAGGATGAACACGCTGACGACGTCGGCGCGCGCCTTCTCGCGCAGCTGCTGCGTGCCCTGCCAGTCGATGTCGAACAGCACGTCCTGCCCGGCCGATAGCGCCGCCTCGACCGGCGCGCGCGGCGTGCCGTAGCGGTTATCGAACACGGTCGCCCATTCCAGCAGCTCGTCGTCCTTCACCATCGCCTCGAAGCGGGGCTTGTCGACGAACAGATAGTCGCGGCCATCGACCTCGCCGGGCCGCATCGGCCGCGTGGTCGCCGAGACCGACATTCGCAGGCCCGGCATGCGCTCGATCAACAAACGCGACAGCGTCGTCTTGCCTGCGCCCGACGGCGAGGACAGCACGAACATCAATCCGCGCCGCTCGACACCGTCAGTTCCGTGACCGTCCGTCGTCATCGATCACTCCAGATTCTGGACCTGCTCGCGAAATTGCTCGACCACGTTTTTCATGGCGAGCCCCGTATTGGTGAGCTCGATGTCGTTCGACTTCGAGCAGCAGGTGTTGACCTCGCGGTGAAACTCCTGCGCCAGGAAGTCGAGCTTGCGCCCGATCGGGCCGCCCTTGCCGATCAGCTCGCGCGCCTGCGCGATATGCGAGGCGATGCGGTCGAGCTCCTCGCGGATGTCGGCCCTGGTCGCGATCAGGATCGCCTCCTGCATCAGGCGGTCGGAATCGAAACGGTCGGAGGTGTCCAGCAGCGCAGCGATCTGCTCGGCGAGCCTGGCCTTGATCGCCTCGGGCTTGCGGCCCGGCGCGGCCTCGGCCTTTTTCGCCAGCACCTCGACCTCGTCCACCCGCTGGGTCAGGATCTGGCCCAGCGAGGTCCCCTCGCGCTTGCGCATCTCGACGAGATCGGCGAGCGCCTTGTCGAAGGCTTCGGCCACAGCAGTGCGCGCCGCCTTGTCCTCCTCCTCATCGCCCTCGGGCTCGGCGACCTCGACGACGCCCTTGATGGCAAGGAGGCCGTCGACGCTCGGCGCCACCGCATCGACCTTGCCGGCGATCAGGGCAGCGGCCTTCAGGACGGCGTTGAGCACGTCCTCGTTGACGCGGACCGTGGCGGCGGCATTGGTGCGCTTGACGGTGAGATTGGCGTAGACGGTGCCACGCGACAAAAGCTCGCCCGCGCGCTTCTTGGCATACGCCTCGAGCTCGTCAAACCCCTGCGGCAGCCGCACCCTGAGGTCAAAGCCCTTGGCATTGACCGACTTCAATTCCCATTCGAACGTGTACGGCCCGCTAGCGCCGTGGCTTCGGGCAAAGCCGGTCATGGACGACAGCGCCATCAGGTCAAATTCTCCAGAAACACAGGATTCGCGAGGCCATCAAGGCACGCGAATCTTAAGACTATTTTGCCGGAAAGTGGAATCCGCAAAGTCCCGTAGGCAGATCTGCGCGCGGCCTAGCGCTGGACCACCGGCGGCGAAGGCTGCACCGCGCCCTGCCGGGCAGGAGCGGGATTGGCGGGGCGAGGAGCAGCCGGCGGCTTCTTCTGCTGATTCGGCCGTGCCGGTGTGGTCGCCGTCGGCGTGTCGGCAGCGCCGGGCGCAGCGGCTGCCGGCGGCTGCGCATCCTCGGCCGGCTCGACCGTGTCGTTCTGGATCTGCTTCTCCATCGCGCGCAGCTTGGCGACGTTCTTCTGGTGCGCGTCGTAGGTCTCGGTGAAGGCATGTCCGCCGGTGCCGTCGGCGACGAAATAGAGGTCGCGGGTGCGGGCCGGGTTGGCGGCGGCTTCGAGCGAGGCGCGGCCGGGATTGGAGATCGGGCCCGGCGGCAGCCCCTCGATCACATAGGTGTTGTAGGGCGAGGGCTGCGTGATCTCGCTGCGCTTGATCGGGCGGCCCAGCGTGCCCTTGCCGCCGACGAGGCCATAGATGATGGTCGGATCGGACTGGAGCTTGATCTTCTGCTTCAGGCGATTGACGAACACGGCGGCGACGCGGCTGCGCTCGTCCGGCTTGCCGGTCTCCTTCTCGACGATCGAGGCCAGCGTCACCAGCTGCTCCGGAGTCTTGACCGGAATGTCCTGGCTGCGACGCTCCCAGATCTCGGTCAGCACGCGCTTGTGCGCCTGCTGCATGCGCTGGATCACCTGCTCGCGCGTGGTGCCGCGCGGGAACTTGTAGGTCTCGGGCAAGAGCGTGCCCTCGCGCGGCAGCTCGCGCACGCTGCCGGTGAAGATATCGTTGTCGGAGAGCCGTGCCACGATCTGCTCGGAGGTCAGGCCTTCGGGAATCGTAACCGCATGCTGCACCACCTTGCCCTCGACGATGGTGGCGATAACGTCGCGCAAGGACGCGTTCTTCTGGAACGAATACTCGCCGGGCTTGAGGTCCGAACTCGCCTTCAGCGCGGCCACGCTTGCAATGAACACCCACGGGTTGACGTCGGTCACGCCTTCCCGGTTCAGCGTCTCGGCGATGTCGCGCTTGCCGGCGCGCTGCGGGATATTGACGATCTTGTCTTCCTTGAGCGGACCCGGCGTTTCGAGCACCTGCCGGCCGTAGTAATAGACGGCGCCCGCACCGATCATGGTGATCAGGAGGAGCGTGATGATGGCGTTGCCGACGATCACAAAGGGATTGCGCGCGCGGTCCGATCGCTTCGGCGGCGGCGGGACCTGCTCGGGCTCGAGCGCTGCCCGCGGACTCCGGGGCGAAATGGGCGGCCTTTCACTCATCGAAGCAACCTGAATCCTGCCGGTTCAATCGCGGCCTGACAATCGTTTGCCCTGCCAAATGCACGCGCCCACTACCATGACTATCGCCGAATACGGCAAAACGGTGGATTCGTTTCAAACGCAAACTAATTGACCAAACGGCGGACGATCACCGACGCATTGGTACCGCCAAAACCAAAAGAGTTCGACAACGCGACGTTGACCTCTCGCTTCTTCGCCGTGTGCGGCACGAGATCGATCGCAGTTTCGACCGACGGATTGTCGAGGTTGATGGTCGGCGGCACGACATTATCGCGAATCGCGAGAATGGCGAAGATCGCCTCGATCGCACCGGCCGCGCCGAGCAGATGACCGGTCGACGATTTGGTCGAGGACATCGCGACCTTGGAGGCGGCATTGCCGAGCAGACGCTCGACCGCACCGAGCTCGATCTCGTCACCGAGCGGCGTCGAGGTGCCGTGCGCGTTGATGTAGTCGAGATCGGACGCCGTGAGGCCGGCGCGCTTCAGCGCTGCCGCCATGCTGCGGAAGCCGCCATCGCCGTCGGGCGACGGCGAGGTGATGTGATAAGCATCGCCCGACAGACCATAGCCGATCACTTCGGCATAGATCCTGGCGCCGCGGCGCCTGGCGTGCTCGAGCTCTTCCAGGACGAGGACGCCGGCGCCTTCGCCCATCACGAAGCCGTCGCGATCCTTGTCGTAGGGACGCGAAGCCTTCTCGGGTGTCTCGTTGAAACCGGTCGAGAGCGCGCGCGCGGCGTTGAAGCCGGCAATGCCGATACGGCAGATCGGCGACTCGGCGCCACCCGCGACCATGACGTCGGCATCGCCCAGCGCGATCAGGCGGGCGGCATCGCCGACCGCATGTGCCCCGGTCGAGCAGGCCGTGACCACCGAATGGTTCGGCCCCTTCAGCCCGTGCGCGATCGAGACATAGCCGGAGGCGAGATTGATCAGGCGGCCCGGAATGAAGAAGGGCGACACCCGGCGCGGGCCGCGTTCCTTCAGCAGGATCGCGGTCTCGGCAATGCCGTTGAGGCCGCCGATGCCGGAACCGATCATGGTGCCGGTCGCGCACTTGTCCTCTTCGGTTTCGGGATGCCAGTTGGCATCGTCGAGCGCCTGGCCGGCCGCGGCCATGCCGAAGATGATGAAGTCGTCGACCTTGCGCTGGTCCTTCGGCTCCATCCACTTGTCGGGATTGAAGGTGTCGTTCGACCCGTCGCCGCGCACCACCGTGCAGGCGATCTTGGTCTGAAGATCGGAGACATCGAAGCTCTCGATCCTGCGCGCACCGCTTTCGCCGTTGAGGATGCGTTTCCAGGTCGGCTCGACGCCACAGCCGAGTGGCGAGACCATGCCGAGACCCGTGACGACAACCCGCCTCATATCCGAAAACTCCGCATCGAAAGATTCACGGCCAATAGCAAGAAACCGGCTGACCGCTGCGAAGCGGCCCGTCCGGTTTCAATGTTGTCCCCGCGAAAATGAAGAGCCTTAGCTCTTCGCGTTCTTCTCGAGAAACTTCGTGGCGTCGCCGACGGTGAGAATCGTTTCCGCGGCGTCGTCCGGAATCTCGCAACCGAATTCTTCTTCGAACGCCATCACCAGCTCGACGGTGTCCAGACTGTCGGCGCCGAGGTCGTCGATGAAGCTCGCGGCGTCGACAACCTTCTCGGGTTCAACACCAAGGTGTTCGACCACGATCTTCTTAACCCGCTCGCCAATGTCACTCATTGCATAACCTCGTGTTGTTCCCTGTAGACCCGACCCCCCGGGACGATACGAGCCGTCGTGGTCGTTGACTGCCTTCGCTTACGAACTTTGATTGGCCCCATCCTAACCGATGCAGGGCCCGGCGAACGACGGCCAAGGCTCCGCATCGCCAATATACAGGGTTTCAAAAACCTGCAATGGCGTTCTTTGCCCATCCGTTGAAGGTCCGGTTACCATACTTCAACTGCCTTGACTACAAGCCTCATTTCGCACCGGAAACGGCCGTTTGCCGCATCCCGCACCGCCATGTGGGCGGCCACGGAACGAGGGCTTCAGATCATGGCCATGCCGCCGTTGACATGGATGGTTTGCCCGGTGACGTAGGCCGCTTCGTTTGAGCTCAGGTAGACGGCGGCGGCCGCGATGTCCTCGGGCGTCCCCAGCCGGGCTGCCGGAACCTTGGACAAAATCGTCTCGCGCTGCTTGTCATTGAGCGCGTCCGTCATCGGCGTCTTGATGAAGCCGGGCGCGATGCAGTTGGCGGTGACGCCGCGCTTGGCGTATTCGGCACCCAGCGTCTTGATCATGCCGATCAAGCCTGCCTTCGACGCCGTGTAGTTGCCCTGCCCGGGATTGCCGGTGACGCCGACCACCGAGGTGATGGCGATGATGCGGCCGAAGCGCTTGCGCATCATCAATTTGGTGGCGGCGCGCGCCAGGCGGAAGGTCGCGGTCAAGTTGACGTTGATGACCTCCTCCCAATCCTCGTCGCGAAGCTGCACGAAGAGATTGTCGCGGGTGATGCCGGCATTGGCGACGAGGATGTCGACCTGGCCCATCGCGGCTTCCGCGGCGGGCACCAGCGCCTCGACCTCGTCGGCCTTGGACAGATTGCACGGCAGCACGAAGGTGCGCTCGCCGAGCTTGCCGGCAAGCTCATCCAGCACTTCCTTCCGCGTCCCTGATATCGCGACCGTGGCGCCCTGCGCGTGCAGCGCCTGCGCGATTGCGCCGCCGATGCCGCCGGTCGCGCCGGTGACGAGCGCCTTTTTGCCAGTCAGATCGAACATCGATAACTCCTTCAAAGCACGATCCGGAAAAGTGCGCAGCGGTTTTCCGGAAAGATCGTGCGCAAACTTAAAGAACCAGAGCGCGATGACGAATCATCGCGCTTCAGGCCTGCTTCGCAGCGGCCAGTGCATCCTTGGCGGCCGCAATGTCGTTCGGCCCGCCCACGGCGACACCGACGGCGCCGTCGGCGATACGCTTGACGAGACCCGTCAGCACCTTGCCGGCGCCGATCTCGAAGAAACGGGTAACGCCCTGCCCTGCCATATAGGCAACCGACTCGCGCCAGCGCACCGTTCCGGTGACCTGCTCGACCAGGCGGCGGCGGATCTCGTCGGGATCGGTGATGGCGGTTGCCAGCACATTCGATACCAGCGGGGCTGCCGGGGCCTTGATCGTGACCTTGGCCAGCGCCTCCGCCATGGCGTCGGCAGCCGGCTGCATCAGCTTGCAATGGAAGGGTGCGGACACCGGCAGCAGCATCGCGCGCTTGGCCCCCTTGGCCTTGGCGATCTCGACGGCGCGATCGACCGCCGCCTTGTCGCCGGAGACGACCACCTGCCCGCCGCCATTGTCGTTGGCGGCCTGGCAGACCTGACCCTGCGCCGCCGCATTGGCGACGTCCATGGCGGCCTCGTAATCGAGACCGAGCAGCGCGGCCATGGCGCCGGCGCCGACCGGCACGGCTTTTTGCATTGCGAGACCGCGGGTGCGAAGCAGCCGCGCGGTGTCGGAAACAGTCAGGCTGCCGGCCGCGGCCAGCGCCGAATATTCACCCAGCGAGTGGCCGGCGACAAAGGCCGCGTCCCGCCCCACGGAAAAACCGGCTTCAGCCTCGAGCACGCGCAGGGTCGCAACGGAAACCGCCATAAGCGCCGGCTGGGCGTTTTCGGTGAGCTGGAGGGTTTCGGCCGGGCCATCCCAGATGGTGGCCGTCAACTTCTCCCCAAGCGCTGCATCGACCTCGTCGAATACGGCGCGCGCCACCGGGAAGGCGTCGGCCAGGGCCTTGCCCATGCCAACCGCCTGGGACCCCTGCCCCGGAAATGTGAATGCTGCCGTCATCGGCGCTCCCTGCTTGTCGAGCACGATCCCTGCTTAGAACCGGCAGCCGATTACGCGCGGCCTTGGGCCATGGTTCCGGATCGTGCTTCAAAGGGGGCCGTAGACACCGTCCGGGCCTGCAATGTCAAGCCAGGATGGGAACCTCGACCGGCATTCAACTGGGGATGCGCCCCTTAAAACCCACCCGCCTTCTGATCGGCGCCGACCTCGGCGCCAGCCCGTGCGCGGCGCGCGTTGCTGGCCAATTGCCCCGGCCGGTCGTCACGATTCGGCCTGGCGGTGGCGAGCCGCAGCACGGCGGCGTAGTTCGGCTGCACTTCCATGCGGCCGGCATGCCGGCTCTCGCTGAGCAGGCGATGGACCTTCGGCAGATTGTAGCAGGGCACGTAGAACAGGAGATGATGCTCGAGGTGATAGTTCACGTAATACGGCGCGATGAACAGGCGCTCGAGAAAATTGGCATGCGTGGTGCGGGTGTTGCGCAGGGGATCGCGGCTGTCGGGGACGACGGCATGCTCGGCGATGTTGCGGATGCGGGTGATGACCATCATCCAGGTCAGCAGCGGCACCAGCCATAGCAACGGATAGGCCCACCACAGGCCGGCCGCCGCAAGCGCTGCGAACATCGCGGCATTGACGAGGCATTGCGGGCCGAGCTTCTCCCAGAAATGCGCCGCGCGCTGCCGCCACGGCCAGTCCTGCGGGCCGAGGGCGTTGAGCAGTTGCGCCTTGCGCTGCTGGTAGCCGGTCTGCCCGGTGATGTCGCGAATGAACTTGCGGCGATAGCTCAGCTGCGTGATCGGAAATGGCGCCGACAGCACGAGATCGGGATCGTCCTCCTGCTGGGTCCGCGCGTGGTGCTGCAAGTGATAGCGGCGATAGGCGCGCGTCTCCGCAAAGACGGGATAAGCGCAGAACCACTGGCTCAGCGTCAAATTGGTGTTCTCGTCGGCGGAGAGACAACCATGCGCGCCGTCGTGCATGAGAATCGACAGGCCCAGTTGGCGCGAGCCGACAATGGCGACGGCGAAGATATAAGTCAGCGGATTGGGCCACCACGCGACCAGCGCGATCGCGCCAATGATCAGCGCCCAGGCATGCGCGATCAGTGCGACACCCTTCCAGGTTACGCGCTGGCGCACGTCGACGAGCTGGTCCTCGGTCAGGAAATCGCGGGCACGCATGCGAAGCGCGGTCATGGCCTAGCTCTCCTCATCCGAAGTGGTCGATGCGTCGCGGTCGTCGACGAGGCGCAGGCGCGCGGCGTCGCCGGCGGATTTCGCCTGCTCGCCAAGCACGCGCAGCATCTCGGCGCAGAGTTCATCCGGCGAGCGGCCCATGGCGTAGCCTTCGAGGATGACGCCGATGGCGACGGCCCAGAACCGCCGCGAGCTCTCGTCGGGCGCGCGCAGGGAACGCCAGCCATGGCGCGCGACCTGGCTCGCATAGGCACGCGCGCCCTCGGCGTGCAGACGCTCGATGGTGCGCTCGACCAGCGGCGCGAGATCCTGGCGACGCCGCGTCAGCGTCAACGCCTCCGCGAAGAAAGCGACCGAATCGCTCGCCGTCACCGTCTCGGCCAGAGCGTGGGTGTAGTCCCGCGGCGTGCGCGCCTTCAGCGCCGCCTGCTCGGTCGCGCGGGCCAGATACAGGAGCTCGCGGCAGGCGCATTCGACGAACAGCGCCTCCTTGGTGCGGAAATAGTAGGTGATCTGGCTCGGAAATGCGTCCGCGGCGGCCGCGATGTCGGTGATCGAGGCGCCCGACAGTCCCCGCTCCCGGAACAGCGGGCTGGCCGCATCCAGCAGCAGCGAGCGCATTTTGCGGCCGGCCGAGCGTGTGGCGCGCGCCGCATGCCTGGGGTCGCCGGCCGCCGTCTCGGATGGGGCGTGGGCAGATTTGTCTGCCATTGGATCCTCCCGTCGATTTATTTGTATGCCATACAAACAAATAAATCAAGTTGAGGGGGCTCGCCCGCGCCCAGGCGGGCGCCAAGGGCCGAAACCTGGCCCTCCAACCTTGCAAAGCCGGTCAAAATCCGTATAAGGCGCGCATCCGCAGACCCCGGCCGGGAGCTGAACGGACGGTCTCAACAAATCATTCGTGATTTTGGTGTGGCAGGGCCAGTCGGCCCGTCGTCCCGTGTTTCCGCCTTCTGAGCTTAATCCCAGAGTCCTTTCCGAAGGTCTCTTAAGGGCTTGACGCCGGGCGATGCGCCAACATGAGGAAAGGACTTCCATGCCTCTTTACGAGCATGTTTTTCTCGCGCGCCAAGACGCGAGCCCGCAGCAGGTCGAAGAGCTGACTGCGCAGATGAGCGGTATCGTCGAGGGTCTCGGCGGCAAGATCACCAAGACCGAGAACTGGGGCGTTCGCTCCCTCACCTACCGCATGAACAAGAACCGCAAGGCGCACTTCGTGCTGCTCAACATCGACGCGCCGTCCGCGGCGATCGCCGAGATCGAGCGCCAGGAGCGCATCAGCGAAGACGTGATCCGCTATCTCAGCGTCCGCGTCGAGGAGCTCGAGGAAGGCCCGTCCGCGATGATGCGCAAGGCCGACCGCGACCGCGAGCGTGACGACCGTGGCGGCGGCTTCCGCGGCGAGCGCGAAGGCGGCTTCCGTGGTGACCGCGAGGGTGGTTTTCGTGGCGGCGATCGCGACGGTGGTGGCTTCCGCGGTGACCGCGGTCCGCGCCGTCCGCGCGAAGAAGCCGAAACCACGACGGATGGGGAGTAAGATCAATGGCTGAAGCTGGTGCACGCCGTCCGTTTTTCCGTCGTCGCAAGAGCTGCCCGTTCACGGGCGCCAATGCTCCGAAGATCGACTACAAGGACTCCAAGCTGCTGATGCGTTACGTCTCCGAGCGCGGCAAGATCGTGCCGAGCCGCATCACCGCAGTGTCCGCGAAGAAGCAGCGTGAGCTCGCCCGCGCCATCAAGCGCGCGCGCTTCCTGGGCCTGCTGCCCTACGTCATTCGCTAAGACGAACTCGGCCGGCGGCGACATCGCCGCCGGCCGCACTCTCTAAGTTTCATAAGGCTTCCGGGTCGTCCGGTCGCCGATGGTTGGGGCGAGACGCCTCTAACCGCTCGAAGGGAGCGGGACAGCTGATGATGGCCTTTGGACTGATAGCCCTGATCGCCGGCGCTGCGTCGGCCCTGATGTTCGCCTCGATCGTGTCGGGCGCGCTGATCTCGCTCGTCCTGTTCTATCTCGCACCGCTGCCGCTGATGGTCGCCGCGATCGGCTGGGGACCGCTTTGCGCGAGCCTTGGCGGCATCGCCGCCGCGATCGGCCTCGGCGCCCTGTTCGGCCTGCCCTACTGCATCGCCTTCGCCGTCACCGTCGCGCTGCCGGCCTGGTGGCTCGGCCATCTCGTCCTGCTCAGCCGGCAGGTGGGACATGTCACGCCGGACGCCGCGACCGAGCCGCCGGCCGGGCCTGAGCTCGAGTGGTACCCGGTCGGCCGCATCCTGCTGTGGATCGCGGGCTTCGCCACCCTGACCACAATCGCCGCCCTGCTCACGCTCGGCACCGACGCCGACACCATCATGGGCACGCTGCGGCGCGGCCTGATGCGCATCCTCCGCGCCACCGATCCGCAAGCCTCCGGTGAAGCCGACCAGTTCGTCGACGCGCTGGTGCGCATCGCGCCAGCCGCCGCCACCATCGTCGCAATGATGACGCTGACCCTCAACCTCTGGCTCAGCGCCAAGGTGACGGCGACGTCGGGCCGGCTGCGCCGCCCCTGGCCGGATCTGATGACGGCCGAGCTGCCGCCGATGACGCTCGTGGCGCTCTGCATCGCGCTCGCCTTCTGCTTCACCGGCGGGCTGCTGGCGATCGTCGCGCAGATCACAACGGCGGCGCTGATGATGAGTTACGCGCTCACCGGCTTTGCCGTGCTGCATACGCTGACGCTCGCACTGAAGAGCCGCACGTTCTGGCTCGGCTCGACCTACGCCGTCGTCGTCGTGTTCGGATGGCCTGTCATCGCGATGGTGATCCTGGGCCTTGCGGATGCCGTGTTCGGCTTCCGCGAGCGCTTCCTGCGCAGCCGCCAGCCGCCGCCGCTGCCGACCCCTTAAGTCCAACCCTGAAACCCAGAACTCACAGAGCACTTCAAAGGAGAACGAATATGGAAGTCATTTTGCTGGAACGCGTCAACAAGCTCGGCCAGATGGGCGAAGTCGTGAAGGTTCGCGACGGCTACGCCCGTAATTTCCTGCTCAAGCGCGGCAAGGCGCTGCGCGCCACCGCCGACAACCGCGCCAAGTACGACGGCATGAAGGCCGACCTCGAGGCCCGCAACCTCGCGTCCAAGGCCGAGGCGTCCAAGGTCGCCGAGAAGATCCAGGGCAAGAACATCATCGTGATCCGCCAGGCCTCGGAAGCCGGCCAGCTGTTCGGCTCGGTCAACGTGCGCGACATCGTCGTCGCGTTCGAAGCCGACGGCATCTCGCTCGCCCGCCCGCAGATCCAGCTCGACGCACCGATCAAGACCATCGGCAAGCACACCATCACCGTCGCCGTTCACCCCGAGGTCGAGGTCGAGATCACCGTCACGGTTGCGCGCAGCCAGGACGAGGCCGAGCGCATCAACCGCGGCGAGGACATCTCGACCCGCAACGAGGACCGCGACGCGGCCGCCGAGGCGATCGCCGCCGCCGGCGAGTTCTTCGATCCGGAAGCCCAGCACGACGACGTCGAGCCGGCCCCGGCTGCGGAAGAGACCGAGAAGTAAGCAACAACACACCTCGTCATGCGCGGGCTTGACCCGCGCATCCATCAAAAGAGTTTTGCTCAAGAAGATGGATTGCCGGGTCAAGCCCGGCAATGACGAGAGAGTGGATCAGCCCGGCCGCATCAAGCGGCCGGGCTTTTCGTTTTGGCGGCGACATCCTCGCTCAGCATCGCGATCGAGGCGAGCGCGGTTGCCGTATGCTTCTCGACACCGTCGCTGACACAGAACACGTCGGCCGCAACCACGGAGACCTGGCGCCCTGGCTTGATCACTCTTGCCCGGCAGATCAGCTTCTCGCCGACAGCGGGCGACAACAAGTTGAGCTTGTACTCCGCCGTCAGCGCCGGCCGGCCGCGCGAGGTGGCGGCCGCGATCGTCGTGGCGTTGTCGACCAGAAAGGCGGTGACGCCGCCATGAAAGAAGCCGTGCTGCTGAAGCAGCTCCGGCCGGCGCTCCACCGCGATCGTGCAGGTGCCGCGCGACAATTCCGAGAGCTCGGCGCCAACGAGGTTCATGAAGCCCTGGCGGCCGACATTGGCGTGGATGCGCTCGGCCACGGCCGCAAATTCCGGATCTGCTTCGGCTCGCATGACACCTCTCCTTATTGCTTGTTGATGCGATCGGGCGGCCGCAGCGCGCGGATGGCGCAGGCGACCAGCGTGTCGGCCTCGCTCCGCGGATCGGCACGATCGCGACCCGACAGGAACGCGCGGCAGAAGATCTGCGCCGGGCCGATGAGCTGGCTGATGAACGTCACCGGTGTCATCGGCAGAAGCTCGCCGCCGGCAACCAGCGGCGCGCGCCAGCGTTCGATGCCTTCGGCAAGGCGCGCATTCTGTGCGCGCTGGGCGTCGCGGACATCCTCGCCCCATTCGCTGCGCGAGATCTCGAAGAGATAGCGGGCCTCGCGCCGGCTCGACACGACCCAGTCGAGATGCGCCCGGATCAGGCGATCGATGCCCTGTTCGGTGTCAGGCACGGGATCGAGCGCGGCCAGCACTGCGGCGTGATAATGCCGCAGCACCTCCAGGAACAACGCGCCGGCCAGCTCCTTCTTCGACCCGAAGACATGAAAGAAGCTGCCGTTGGAGGCGCGCGCTTTGGCGCGGATCGCAGCCACCGTCGCAGCCTCGAAGCCGGCGCGGTCGAACACGAACAGCCCCGCCGCCAACAGGTCGTCACGCATGCTTGCCGACATCGGCGCCTCCTAGAGTATCACTCTAGAGTAATGCTCTAATCACAGTCAAGACGATGCGAGGGCCGCGGTGAACGCGGCCCTCGCATCGCGATCTGAAAATGCGGGTTGGCCTAGCGCGAAATCGGCGGCGCCGGCGGTCCTGATGACTCCGCCGGCGGCGGGGCCGCAGCGGTCGCGGGCGGCGCCGGCTCCTGCGGCTTGGCCACCGGCTCGGAGCTTGCGGCAGGCGCGGCAGGCTTGGGAGCCGCCTCTTCCGCCGCCTTGGGCGCGGCTGGCTCGGCCGGCTTCGTAGCGGCCGCCGGCGGGGCCGGCGTCACCTGCGGCACCGGATCGGGCCGCAGCGCCGGAGCGTCACTGCTGCGCGGCTCGACCTTGGCGCTCTCCGGCTTCGGCTCGGCGGGTTTCTCAGTCGCCTTCTCTGGCTTGGACTCGTCACGACCGGGTTCGACCTTGGCGCTCTCGGGCTTGGACTCGGCCTTCGGCTCGCTCTTCTTCTCTTCAGTGGCCGGCGCGGCGGCGTCGACCTTCGGCGCTTCCTCGGTCCCGGGCTTGCCGCGACGCTTGGCTTTGCGCCCCTCAGGCGCCGCCTGGCCCTCGGGCTTTAGACCTTCCCTGGCGCCCTCTTCGGCAGGCCGCGCGGCGCGCTTCTGACGCGCGCCCTCGGCCGCGGGAGCTGCAGCCTCACCTTCCGGCTTGGCCTCCTGGGAGCGCTGGCGACGGCCCTGATGTTCGGGCGACTGCGCAGGATTGGTGCTCGCTTCCTTGTCCTTGGCGCCGTCCTTCTTGTCCTTGCCGTCCTTGCCACCATCCTTGGCCTGGTAGCGGGTGTCGGTGGCGCCGTTCGAAACAAGGTAGGAAGCCAGCACGCCGGCCATGTCGGAGCTGGTGGTGTAGTGCTGACGCAGGAAACCCGGCAGCGAACCCGGCGCGACGGTCTTCAGCAGCCCCCTCGGGCTCTTGTGGCAGGCATTGCAGGTCTGCGCGAAGAGCTGGGATGGGGCCTTGCCGGCCTCGAGGTTCGTCGCCTGCGCAAGAGCGGCATCGGTCGCGCCGAAGCCGATCAGAAGCACTACCGTCGCGAGGCTGAGCGCTCGGCTCGACATTCCCATCATCTCCATTGAATTTCCGCGAATGCAGCCGGCATCCCGGCGCGGCGGCGGTCACCTTTTAGCGGATTGAGCCGCGAATGGAAGCAGGCTCCGCGCGCAAGGATGTGATTAAGCGCTTTTGGAATATCGGCTTTGAATACAGCGCAATAGCGGGAGCGGACGACCCTCCCTAGATTTAGATGCAAGCGCATAGGAACCAGAGCGGGACCTGAGCGTCTGATGTGAAAGCCGGGTTAGTCGCATCTCTTCGGGTTCGCTCGAGAGGAAGGTGTCGATGGACCGTTTGTTGCGTCAATTCCTGTCTCAATTCATTCGCCGCGGGTCGATGACGGTGACCACGGCGAAGGGGGCGAAGTTCACCGTCGGCAACGGCTCGGGCGAGCCGATCGCAGTCCGTTTCGTCACTGCGGACGCAGAACGAAAGATCCTCATCAATCCCGAGCTCGGGCTTGGCGAGGCCTATATGGACGGCGAGTTCGTCGTCGAGCGCGGCACCATAGCTGATGCCCTCGCGATCCTGCTCGATCAACCCGACCTATTGCCGCAGTGGGCAAAACCCTGGTGGCACCTGCGCTATCTGACGCGACATCTGAAGCAGTTCAATCCGCGCTCGCGCTCGCGTCGCAATGTCGCGCATCACTACGATCTCGACGCCCGGCTCTATTCGCTCTTCCTCGACGCCGACAAGCAATATAGCTGCGCCTATTTCGAGGCGCCGGAGAGCACGCTCGACGATGCGCAGCTCGCCAAGAAGCGGCACATCGCCGCGAAGCTGCGCGTCACGGCTGGCCAGCGCGTGCTCGACATCGGCTCGGGCTGGGGCGGGCTCGGGATCTATCTCGCCGAGATCGCAGACGCCGACGTCACCGGCATCACGCTGTCGACAGAGCAGTTGCAGACCGCCAATGCGCGCGCGGCCGAAAAGGGCCTGACCGGATCGGCCAAATTCCTGCTCCAGGACTATCGCGACATTGACGGCCCGTTCGACCGTATCGTCTCGGTCGGCATGCTGGAGCATGTCGGGGTCAGGTTCTACGACGCTTACTTCCAGCGCTGCGCCGAACTCCTGAGCGAGGACGGTGTCATGCTGCTGCATTCGATCGGCCGTTCGCAGGGCCCGGATTCCACCAATCCCTGGATCGCCAAATACATCTTCCCGGGCGGTTACATCCCCGCTCTGTCCGAGGTGCTGCCGGCGATCGAGCGTGCGGGCCTGCTGGTCTGCGACATCGAGATCCTGCGGCTGCATTACGCCGAGACACTGAAGGCCTGGCGGGAGCGCTTCATGGCGCGGCGCGAGGAGGCCGTGCAACTTTACGACGAGCGCTTCGCGCTGATGTGGGAGTTTTATCTAGCGGCCAGCGAGATGACGTTCCGCAAGCAGCACATGATGAACTTCCAGATCCAGCTCACCAAGCGTCAGGGTGTGGTGCCGATGACCCGTGACTACATCACACACGAAGAAGCCCGCCTGCGGGCCATCGAAGGCGGCGCCAAGCCAAGGCTGAAGCTGGCTGGGGAATAGAGTCTAGTGACGCAGGGTCGAAATCGGGGACGAGCGGAAAGAAGCCGTTAACGCCAGTTGCGCCCGCAGTTCCACCAGGATCTCGGGCGCGACCGGCTCGCGGCGCACTTCGGGGCGCTCGGCGTGCTGCATGGCCGCGATCAGCCCGGACAGCCAAAGCCGGCTGCCTGCCTCGCTTCGCCAGATCTGGTGCTGCCGTTCTGGCCGCATCGCTTGCCTCGTCTCCCTGATGGCGGGTTACCGGGGACAATCCCCTGTCCGCCCGCCCGTTCCGGCGCTACCCCCGAAAGAATCCGGAGAGATGTGATCTGCTTCACATAAGTCTGGTCGGGCCTGGCCTAGACCGTCGCCATGAGCAAAGAGACCCAAACCTCATTCGACGTGCAGGACGACCTCCGCACCGATTACGCCCTGATCGTTACCGGCGTCGGGGCGGCCCTGGTTGCGCTGGTCTACCTCCTGCTGGTCTGAGCCCAAGCCGAAAGCGGCCAGCGTGCGTCATTTCGCGCGCCCTTCATACGTCGGCACGCCAATCCATTAGGTTCACGGTTTCAGGATATTTCCATGGCGCGGTCGCGGCCGCTTCCGGGCCGGGGCGGGTTCCGAAAAAATCCGTCAAGCGCGGTGCACGCTGCGGCTGCTAATCATCCACCATTTTAACTGAGCGGTTGATAGCGGTCAGCTTTTGCTTCCGCTTTGGGCGCAGGCGGCGCTTTATCCCGGCCCCGCATCCGCCCAAGAAAATTGCTAAGCACGTCCGACCATGGCCCTGACTGATTCGAACGTTCTCAAACTCGCGCCTGACGCAGGAACTCCGACCTATCGGAGCGCGCCGCACAATATCGAGGCGGAACAGAGCCTTCTGGGCGCAATCCTGGTCAACAACGATGCCTTCTACCGCGTCTCCGACTTCCTGGAGGCGAAGCATTTCTTCGAGCCGCTGCACCAGACCATCTTCGACACCGCCGGCAGCCTGATCCGGATGGGCAAGATCGCCACGCCCGTCACGCTGAAGACGTTCCTGCCCGCCGATACCGATGTCGGCGGCATGACCATCGGGCAATATCTGGCGCGCCTCGCGGCCGAAGCGACCACCATCATCAACGCCCAGGACTACGGCCGCACCGTCTACGACCTGTCGCTGCGGCGTGACCTGATCGGCATCGGCGAGGACATGGTCAATGTCGCCTACGACGCCCCGGTCGATTTCCAGCCGCGCGCGCAGATCGAGGACGCCGAGCGAAAGCTGTACGAACTCGCCGAGTCCGGCCGCTATGACGGCGGCTTCCAGAAATTCTCGCAGGCGCTGACGGTTGCCGTCGATCTCGCGGCGAAGGCCTTCCAGCGCGACGGAAAGCTGTCGGGCATCTCGACGGGCCTGCGCGACCTCGACACCAAGATGGGCGGTTTGCAGCACTCCGACCTCATCATCGTCGCGGGACGTCCCGGCATGGGCAAGACGTCGCTGGCGACCAACATTGCCTACAACGTCGCACAAGCCTACGTGCCGGAGCTCCAGGCCGACGGCACCATGAAGGCCGCCAATGGCGGCGTGATCGGCTTCTTCTCCTGCGAAATGTCGGCCGACCAGCTCGCCACGCGTATCGTGGCCGAGCGCACCGGCATCCCCTCCTCCCACATCCGCCGCGGCGGCATTTCCGAGGCCGATTTCGAGAAAATCCGGCAGGTCTCGATCGAGCTGCAATCATTGCCGTTCTATGTCGACGCAACCGGCGGTCTGTCGATCGCGCAGCTGATGGCGCGCGCACGCCGGCTGAAGCGGCAGAAGGGCCTCGATCTCCTCGTGATCGACTACATCCAGCTGCTGTCCGGCTCGGGCAAGCGCGCCAGCGACAGCCGCGTGCAGGAAATCACCGAGATCACGACCAGTCTGAAGGCGCTGGCGAAGGAGCTCAATGTCCCCGTGATCGCGCTGTCGCAGCTCTCGCGCCAGGTGGAATCGCGCGAGGACAAACGGCCGCAGCTCTCGGACCTGCGTGAATCCGGCTCGATCGAGCAGGACGCCGACGTCGTGCTGTTCGTGTTCCGCGAGGAATATTACCTCGCCATGAAGGAGCCGCGCCCCGGCACCGAGGAACACGCCAAATGGCAGGCCGACATGGAACGCACGGTCGGCCGGGCCGAAGTCATCATCGGCAAGCAGCGCCACGGTCCGACCGGCACCGTCGAGCTGCACTTCGACGCCTCGGTCACGCGCTTCGGTGACCTCGCGCATGACGGCCAGTTGCCGGATCGCAGCGAGTACTAGGCTCCTTGCTGGGTTCCACGGGTTGAACCGCGCGGAGCTCTTGCGTAAAACGGCGCCATGACAATGGCGTCCGACCCGAAAATGATCCCGCAATCCGGCCTTCTCTCCGCGGAGGCCAACAAGGCTGCCGCGCTCGCAGCCTTTGGCGGCGTGCTCACCGTCGACCTCGACGCGATCATCGCCAACTGGCGCAAGCTCGAGAAGACGGCGGTGCCGGCCGAATGCTCGGCGGTGATCAAGGCCGATGCCTATGGCTGCGGCGCCGCGCAGGTCTCGCGTGCCCTCAGCAAGGCCGGTTGCAAGACCTTCTTCGTCGCCACCATCGAGGAGGCGCGCAAGGTGCGCGCCGCCGTCCCGGAGCCGACCATCTACGTGCTCGGCGGCTATTTCCAGAACACCGGCGAGCACTACGCCCAGATCAATTGCCGTCCGGTGATCGGCGATCTCAACGAGCTCGCCGAATGGGACGTGTTCTGCCGCCGCACCGGCTGGAACGGAGGCGCCGCTGTTCACATCGACACCGGCATGAACCGGCTGGGGCTGACGCTTTCGGAAGCGCAGGCCATCATTCCCCGCATCAATGCCGGCGATCACGGCATCACGCTGGTGATGAGCCATCTGGTCTCGGCCGAGCAGCTCAACAGCCCGGTCAATGCAAAGCAGCTCGCCTCCTTCCGCGGCATCGCCAGCGAATTCTCCGGCGTGCCGGCGGCGCTCGCCAATTCGTCCGGAATCTTCCTCGGCGCCCCCTTCCAGTTCGACCTGGTGCGGCCGGGCGCCGCGCTCTACGGCGTCAACCCGACGCCGGAGGCCGACAATCCGATGCAGCCAGTGGTCGACCTCAAGGCGCGCATCGTGCAGATCCGCAATGTCGAGCGCGGCGAGAGCGTCGGCTATGGCGGCACCTGGACCGCGCGCCGGCCGACCAAGCTTGCGATCATCGCGGTCGGCTATGCCGACGGCTATTTCCGCGCCGCCAGTTCAAACGACGGCACGCGCGGCGCAGAGGTGATCGTTGCCGGCAAACGCTGCCCGGTTGCAGGCCGCGTCTCCATGGACCTGATCGCGATCGACATCACCGATCTGCCGCCGAACGCGGCACGGCGCGGCCACATGGTGACGCTGATCGGCGAAGGCATCACCGTCGACGAGCTCGCGCATCATTTCGGCACGATCGGCTATGAGGTGCTGACCAGCCTCGGCCACCGCTATGCCCGCGTCTACAAGGGCGGCAATGTGGTGGAGCCGCTGGCACAGCCGGCTTCCGCACAGGCGGCCGAGCAACCGCCCTCGCCGCCGCCGGTCGAGCAGCCGGCGAGCCCGCCGCCGCTGCCGAGCTGAGCTGTCAGCCGCTTACTTCTTCTTCCTGCTGTCGAGCGCCGCCTTGCAGGTCGCGCTGAGCTGGTCGCGCTTGCCGTTGAGGCAGGCGACGATGCCGCCGCCCGGCGCGAGGCCGGCGCAGAATTTGTCGTAATCCGCCTTGCACGCGCCGCGCGGATCGGCCGATTGTGCCGAAGCCGCTCCGGAGAACGCGGCAACGACGACGATAGCAGCAAAGTTCAACTTGGACATTGTATCTCCGGTGTCGGAAGGCAGGAGCCAGCAGCTCTACATGAAGATCGCGACGTTCAACATCAACAACATCAACCGCCGCCTGCCCAATCTGCTGGCATGGATGCGCGCAGCGAAGCCTGATGTCGTCGCGCTCCAGGAATTGAAGGCAAGTGATGGCGAATTTCCGGCGGGCGCCATCGAAAAGGCCGGCTATGGCGCAGTATGGCGTGGACAAAAAACCTGGAACGGCGTTGCCATCCTCGCCCGCAATGCCGAGCCCGTTCTCACCCGCGACGGCCTGCCCGGCGACCGCGACGATCACGAGGCGCGCTACATCGAGGCCGCCGTGCGCGGCATCATCGTCACCAGCATCTACCTGCCCAACGGCAATCCCCAGCCGGGGCCGAAATTCGACTACAAGCTCGACTGGTTCGCGCGCCTGAAGCGCCACGCCAAGACCTTCATCAAGCAGGACCTGCCCGTGGTGCTCGCCGGCGACTACAACGTGGCACCGACGGCGATCGACATTTATCCGACGAGATCCTGGGACAAGGATGCGCTGATCCAGCCGAAGAGCCGCGCGGCCTTTGCCTCGCTGGTCGCGCAAGGCTGGTGCGACGCGATCCGCGAGCTTCATCCGGACAAGCGCATCTACACATTCTGGGACTACAAGCGGAACCGCTGGCCGCGCGATGCGGGCCTGCGGCTCGATCATCTGCTGCTCAGCCCTGCCCTCGTTTCACGCCTGGCCAAGGCCGGTGTCGACAAGAAGGTTCGCGGCGAGGACGGCGCGAGCGATCACGCGCCGGCTTGGGCGGTGCTGAGATAGATTGTGCGAACCTGTGGCACTCACCACAAATTCTTGCCGTCGATCACGTTGACCGGCACGGCGTCCAGATCGAAATCGTCGAACAGGCGCGCGTTGACGCCGACCCTGGGATTGTCGAAGTCGGGCTTGCCGGTCGACCAGTCCGGCGACTCCGAATAGGTGCCGCAGCCGCAGTTTGCACAGAAATGGTGTTTGACGGTGCGGCTGCCCCAGAGATAGGTCGCGACGCTTTCCGGCGGCGACAGCAGGCGAAACTGCGCCGGCTTGTAATAGGCCCACAACGCACCGCGCTTGGCGCAGAGCGAGCAGGTGCAGCGCGTCACGCTCGAGGGCGCCTCCGTCACCTCGAACACCGTCTCACCGCAATGACAGCTTGCCTCGATCGGCATGACCCGCTCTCCGTTTTGTCAGGAGAGGGTCGTAGCCGGTCCCTGCTGCCAACATGCTGTCAGCAGCGGAATTCGTCATGGAGTCTCGTTCGCGGACAGCCGCCTGGCATTCGCGGCCACATGCTCGCGATAGCGCCGGCTCCGATCAATACGCTTCAAATTCTAAGGATCAGGCCGCCGAGCAGATCGGATTGGCGGTTCCCGCAACACCGCCGATTAACGACGAGACAAACGCCCCGATCGTTCGCCCTGCACGCCTCCTCCAGCTACACTGCTCCGATTCCCGGAGCCCCGCCCTTGGCCTTCCTCTTCGTCCTCACCGTCGGCCTCATCGCCGGCACCATCTCAGGCATCGTCGGCACCGGCTCGTCGATCATGCTGATGCCGGTGCTGGTCTATGCGTACGGGCCGAAGGAAGCCGTGCCGATCATGGCCGTGGCCTCCGTGATGGCGAATTTCTCGCGGATTCTGGCCTGGTGGCGCGAGGTCGACTGGCGGGCCTGCGCGGCCTATTCGGTGACGGGCATTCCGGCCGCGGCGCTTGGCGCGCGCACGCTGCTGGCGCTGCCCTCGCAAACCGTCGATCTCGCCATCGGCATCTTCCTGATCGCGATGGTGCCGGTCCGGCACTGGCTGGCGCGGCACGACCTCAAGGCCAATCTCTGGCACCTCGCAATCGGCGGGGCGGTCATCGGCTATCTCACCGGCATCGTGGTCTCGACCGGCCCGCTCAGCGTGCCGCTGTTCCTGTTCTACGGCTTGAGCAAGGGCGCGTTCCTGGCGACGGAAGCCGCCGCCTCGCTCGGCCTCTACTTCGCGAAATCCGTGACCTTCGAACGCTTCGGGGCGCTGACCGGCGATGTCTTCATCAAGGGCCTGATCGCCGGTTGCTCGCTGATGTCAGGTGCCTTCATCGCAAAGCGCTTCGTGCTGCATTTGAAGCCGGACATGTTCCGCATGATGATGGACGCGATCATGATCGCAGCCGGCCTCTCCATGCTCTGGAACGCGACCCAGCCGTGATGATCCGCCCTCAGGCGGCGAATTCGGGCGCAAGCGGCGGGCTGTCGACGCGAATACGGCCCTCGCCGGCCTGTCCCTCGAGCCATTGCAGCACGGCCGCGAGCGGCTGCGGCCTCTGATAGAGAAAGCCCTGCCCGAACCTCACGCCCATCTCGCGCATGGCCTGGGCCTGCTCGGCCCGCTCGATGCCTTCGGCGACCAGGGTCAGCCCCAGCGTGCCGGCAAGCGATGCAATGACGCCGACGATCGCCTTGTCTTCCGCGCTGTCCGGAATCTCGCTGATGAAGGCCTTGTCGATCTTGACCTTGTCCAGCGGGAAACGCCTGAGATGGGCGAGCGAGCTGTAGCCCGTGCCGAAATCGTCGAGCGCGATGGTGGCGCCGAGGCGCCGCAGGCGATGCAACGTCTCGGACGCGCTGGCGATGTTGTTGATCAGCGAGCCCTCGGTGATCTCGAGCTCGAGCGACGAGGCCGCGACGCCGAAGCGCAGGCAGGTCTCGCGCAGCTCGGCGGCAAGCGAATGGTCGGCGAGCTCGGACGGCGGCAGGTTGATCGCGATCCGGATATCCGGCCTGCCGGCGGCAGCCAAATGTTGCAGCGCGCGGCAGGCATCGGTCAGCACATAGCGCGTCAGCCGTGCATTGTTGCCGCTGCGCTCGATCAGCGACAGGAATTCGCCGGGACCGATCACGCCATATTCAGGGTGGCGCCAACGAATGAGCGCCTCCAGGCCGACGATGCCCTGGTTCCCGAGGTCGACCTGGCTTTGATACCAGACCTCGAACTGGCCCTCGGCGAAGCCTGCGGGAATGGCAAGCTCGAGCTCCCTGCGACGGCGGTAGTCGCGCTGGAGCGCCTCGTTCAGCACCGCGACGGTGCCGGGCGCCTTGGTCTTGGCATGGTAGAGCGCGATGTCGGCGAGCGCCGGCAGGTACGACAGCTCGGAATCGCCGGCGCGGCGCACCGCAAGACCGATGCTGGCCCGCGGCACGACCTGCTTGTCGTGCAGCCGGATCGGTTCGGAAATCGCGTTCAGCAGCTGGCGCGCGAAGGCTTGCGCGGTCGCTTCGTTGCTGACTTCGGGACGGATCACCACGAATTCGTCGCCGCCGAGCCGCGCCACCCAATCCTGCGGCTCGACCGCCTCGCGGAGGCGTCCGGAAATATGGACCAGGAACTTGTCGCCGGCATCATGACCGAAGGTGTCGTTGATGCCCTTGAAGTCGTCCAGATCGATGAAGCAGAAGGCGATCAGGGAATCCGGCGAGCCTGCATCGCTGCTCAAGGTCACCAGGCGCTCGGACAGCGAGCGGCGGTTGGGCAGGCTCGTGAGCGGGTCGTGCGAAGCCATGTGCCCGAGCCGGTCGAGCGCACCTGACGTCGTGTGCTGCATCGCGTTGAAGGCGTGCGCGAGCTGGCCGAATTCGTTCGACGATCTGATGTCCGCCGGATAGGCGCGACCATCCCGCTTGCTGCGCTGGATCGCCGACATGATCGCGGCAAGCGGCTTGCCGATAAAGATGTTCGCCGAGATCCGCATTGCGACCACGGTCGCAAGCGTTGCGAGCAGGCCGACGATCAGCAGCCGCATCAGGCGGCTGCCCGTGTCGGCGTACACTGTTGCGTAGGAATAGGCGATCGCGATGCGGCCGGCCTGCACGGCCATGTTGCCGTTGCTGTAGTTGATCGGACGCGACACCTCCGCGACCGCCTGCCCGGAGGGGCGCGCCACCACGCGGGCGATCGCAACGCCGGTGTCGTCATAGACGGCCGCCGCCGCGATGGTCTCGTCGTGCATGATCTCGTTGAGCACGTTCGTGACCTGGTCGTAGCGCATCTTCCAGAGCGGCTCGGCGATCAGCTCGGCGCGGCTCTCGGCGACGCGGGCGATGTGGGCGTCGAGCTGCCTGATCTGCGACCAGAAGCTCGAGGCCTCGACGCCGGCGGAGGCAAGCAGTTGCACCAGCAGCAGAACGGGTACGGTGGCCCAGATCATCGCGCGGACGACCGAGCGCAAGCGCGGTGGCGCTGCCTGCTCGTTGCGATCCGGACCGGTCATCGTCTCACCTGACGCATCAGTCACCGGCGCTGTCTTGAGGCGCCAGGGACGAGATGAGCGCATCGACGGAGAAATCATACTGGCCGCAGCGTCCCGCTTTCGCCCGGAACCGCGCGAAATCGATCCGGTCGAAAGCGCGCGTCCTGATGAGGTCACCGACCGGAGCGAGATTGTCGCGCGTGATCGCGGATGTCTTGACCTCGACGCGGGGTGAGACGGCGGCGAAATCGCAGCCATCGGCGTAGTCGCGGAGCAGGACGATCGACCAGCCGCCGAGCAGGAAGTGCCCGCCGTCGGTCAGGAGCAGACGGCCGGCCCTGATCTCGCGTAGCGCGTCCTCCGACCAGTTGAGGCCGACCACCTGGATATTCCGGCCGGGAATGAGGCCGGCAGCGGTCGCCGCGCGAAGCGCGCCGAGCGCCATCGGATCGTTTCCGGCCCATATGCCGGCGGGGCGGATCTCCTTGCGCGAGGCCCAGCTCAGATAATTCGCCGTGACCTGCTCGGCCTCCGACTGCGTCCAGTTGGCGAACAGCATCCGGTCCACCACCACGTCGGGCGCGGCCGCGACAGCGAGCTGGAGACCGGCATTGCGGGCGATCGAGGCGGGCGTGATCTCGTCGCCACCGATGCCGAGAATGTGGATCTTGCCATCCGGGCTCTGCCATTTCTCGGCACGCGCCGCGCTGATCAGCGCGTTCGCCATCCGCGCCCCCGCGGTCTGAAGATCGGTCGTGATATCGCCGAGCCAGGTCTTGAGCGTCCGGCGCGGCGGTCCAAGACGGCTCGCATCCTCGCCGATCAGCGTGTTCGAGAGCAGCAGCGTCTTGACGCCCGCAGCCTCGGCCGCCTCCAGGATCGGAACGGCGGCGGATTCCTCGTTCGAGAGAATGAGGAAGTCCGGCTTGTCGCGACGTGCCACGACGCCGAGCCCGAGCTCCTGCATGGTGCGGTAGTTGCGCTCGCTGGTCAGCACCTCGACATGCGCATCGAGCTTGCGGCCCGCGGCCTGCATGGTCTGCGCGACCATGTCCCAATAGACCTCGCCGGTCTTGCCGGGGTTCACGAAGACGATGTTGAGGGATTTGGCGTCAGCCGCGACGACACGGCCGGCAGGCGCCAGGACGCCGCAGGCCATGCCCACAGCGAGCAATATCCGCAAAATGATCGTCATTCTCTTCCCCACCCGTATCCGTTCCGAAACTGGACCCGCGTCCGCTAACATTTGGCAAAGTCCGGTGCGGCGCTGCGGCCCAGAGCTAACAAAGGGTGTACCGGTTGCGCTGAATTGCGATATTGGGCGCGCGGGGGTCCGGCCTCACGGCCCGCCATTCCGTGCTATCAGCTGACATCAAGACCTCCGACTCAACTGTCCCCATGGCCAAGAACACGCTTTCCTTCGTCTGCCAGAACTGCGGCGCGGCCTATAACCGCTGGCAGGGCAAATGCGAGTCCTGCGGCGAGTGGAATACGCTCGCCGAGGAGGACACGAGCGGCAGCGTGCCGGTCTCGATCCGCTCCAAGCGCAAGGGCCGGACGTTCGCGCTGGAGAGCCTCGCCGGAAAGAGCCCGGACGCGCCGCGCCTGTCCTCGGGGATGACCGAGCTCGATCGCGTCACCGGCGGCGGCTTCGTCCGCGGCTCGGTGCTGCTGGTCGGCGGCGATCCCGGCATCGGCAAATCGACGCTGCTGACGCAGGCAACCAGCATGCTGGCGCGCGCGGGCCACCGCATCGTCTACATCTCCGGTGAAGAGGCGGTGGCACAGGTGCGCCTGCGCGCCGAGCGGCTCGGCCTGTCGGACGCCCCGGTGCAGCTTGCGGCCGAGACCTCGGTCGAGGACATCGTCTCCACGCTGTCGGAGGGCGCGGTTCCCCGCCTGATCGTGATCGACTCGATCCAGACCATGTGGACCGACACCGTGGAATCCGCGCCCGGCACGGTGACCCAGGTGCGCGCCTCGGCGCAGGCGCTGATCCGCTTCGCCAAGAAGACCGGCGCCGCCATCATCCTCGTCGGCCACGTCACCAAGGACGGCCAGATCGCCGGCCCCCGCGTGGTCGAACACATGGTCGACGCGGTGCTGTCGTTCGAGGGCGAAGGCTCGCAGCAATTCCGCATCCTGCGCGCCGTGAAGAACCGCTTCGGCCCGACCGACGAAATCGGCGTGTTCGAGATGACCGGCCTTGGTCTGCGCGAGGTCACCAACCCCTCCGAGCTGTTCCTGTCGGAGCGCGATCTCGGCACGCCGGGCACCGCGGTGTTTGCGGGCATCGAGGGCACAAGGCCGGTCCTGGTCGAATTGCAGGCGCTGGTCGCTCCGACCTCGCTCGGCACCCCGCGCCGGGCCGTGGTCGGCTGGGACCCGAGCCGGCTCTCGATGGTGCTGGCGGTGCTGGAGGCCCATTGCGGGGTCAAGCTGTCCGGCCACGACGTCTATCTGAACGTCGCCGGCGGCCTGCGCATCCACGAGCCGGCGGCGGACCTGGCCGCAGCGGCGGCGCTGGTGTCCTCGCTGGTTAATGCGCAGTTACCCACGGACGCAGTGTATTTCGGCGAGATTTCGCTCTCAGGCGTGGTCCGGCCGGTGGCACAGACCCCGGCCCGGCTGAAGGAAGCGGCCAAACTCGGCTTCCAGCGCGCCGTGCTGCCCGAATCGGCCCGGGGCGAAGCCGGCGGCGATGCCGGACTGTCGCTCAACGCGGTGAACAGCCTGACGACCTTGGTGGCCGAGATCGCCGCCCGCGGCTCTCGTCGGGGCGAATCCGGCGGATCGGCAGAGAAAAATGCCACACCGGCAAGATTCCGCCGTGGAGAGGGGTAGCCGGAGGTGACGTCCCCGGCCCCCGCCGCTATACACCCGTCACAAAAGCAGCATGGGATTGCGTGGTTGCGGCCTTGCCGGGAACGCCGTCTGCCCCTCTTTTAGGGCGGCGGCCAAACACCGATTCGCTGAGCACCTTTGAGAGTACGAGCGGACCAGACCAGCCGATGCCAGTAACACTCCTCGACCTGATCCTGCTCGGTGTGATGCTGATCTCGGGCCTGCTCGCCATGGTCCGCGGCTTCATGCGCGAAATCCTGTCGATCGCGGCCTGGGGCGCGGCGGCGGTCGTGACGCTGTACTCCTTCTCCAAGCTGCTGCCGACCGCAAAGACCTATTTCAACAACGACACGGTCGCGAGCGTGGTCGTGGTCGCCGGCGTCTTCGTCGGTACCCTGGTCGTGGTCTCCGTGATCACCGTCCGGATCTCCGACATGATCCTGGATTCGCGAATCGGGGCGCTGGACCGCACCCTCGGCTTCCTGTTTGGCCTCGCTCGCGGGCTTTTGATCGTCGTGGTCGCCTTCCTGTTCTTCACCTGGCTGGTGCCGGACAAGCAGCGCCCGGACTGGGTGACGGGGGCGAAATCCCGCGTGGTGCTCCAGGGAACCGGGGATTGGCTGATGTCGCTCTTGCCTGACGACCCCGAGAACACCATCTTGAAGAGATTCAAGAAAAACAAACCAGATGATGATCAAGCTGATTCCGAGCAGCAGCCTTCGGGCAGTGGCGACGGATACAGTAAACCTGCTCGTGACAGCCTGAAAAAGCTGATCGAGAAACCTACGGCGCGTTGATTAGGCCCTAATAGAGAGGCGCGGACGAGATGCGACACCCTGACCAGGACGCCCAACTTGATCTCGATCCCAAAGCCGGTTTGAGCCCGGCCGCGCTGGAGCTTCAGGACGATCTGGAAGGGGATACGCTCCGCGAGGAGTGCGGCGTCTTCGGCATCTACGGCCACCCGGACGCGGCCGCCATCACTGCCCTCGGTCTCCACGCCCTTCAGCACCGCGGCCAGGAAGCCGCCGGCATCGTCTCCTATGACGGCAGCCGCTTTCACAGCGAACGCCGCCTCGGCCTCGTCGGCGACACCTTCTCCCGCCGCGAGGTGATCGACCGCCTGCCCGGGAACATGGCCGTCGGCCATGTCCGCTATTCCACCACCGGCGCCACCATCCTGCGCAACGTGCAGCCGCTGTTCGCCGAGCTCAATGCCGGCGGCCTTGCGGTCGCCCACAACGGCAACCTCACCAACGGCCTGACGCTGCGCCGCGAGCTCGTGAGGAACGGCGCGATGATGCAGTCGACCACCGACACCGAGGTGATTCTGCACCTGGTCGCGCGCTCCCGGCGCACCCGCTTCATCGAGCGTTACATCGACGCGCTGCGCGAGATCGAAGGCGCCTATGCGCTGGTCTCGCTCACCAACAAGAAGCTGGTCGGCGCGCGCGACCCGCGCGGCATCCGCCCCTTGGTGCTCGGTGAGCTCGATGGCTGCCCGATCCTGACCTCCGAGACCTGCGCACTCGACATCATCGGCGCGCGCTTCATCCGCGACATCGAGCCGGGCGAAGTCATCGTGTTCGACGAGAACGGCCAGGACATCCACAAGCCGTTCCCGCCGACCGCGCCGCGTCCCTGCATCTTCGAGTACATCTATTTCTCCCGTCCGGATTCCATCGTCCACGGCCGCTCGGTCTACGAGGTGCGCAAAGCCTTCGGTGCGCAGCTCGCGCGCGAGAGCCACGTGCCGATCGACGTCGTCGTGCCGGTGCCGGATTCCGGCGTGCCCGCCGCGGTCGGCTACAGCCAGCATTCCGGCGTGCCGTTCGAGCTCGGCATCATCCGCAACCACTATGTCGGCCGCACCTTCATCCAGCCGACGCAGGCGATCCGCGAATCCGGCGTGCGCATGAAGCATTCGGCCAACCGCGCCGCGATCGAAGGCAAGCGCATCATCCTGATCGACGACTCGCTGGTGCGCGGCACCACATCGAAGAAGATCGTGCGCATGATGCGCGATGCGGGCGCGAAGGAAGTGCATTTCCGCCTCGCCTCGCCGCCGATCCTCTACCCTGATTATTACGGCATCGACCTGCCGGACCGCGGCGGCCTGCTGGCCGCGACGCATTCGCTGGAGGAAATGCGCGAGATCATCGGCGCCGACTCGCTCGCCTTCCTGTCGATCGACGGCATGTACCGCGCCATGGGGGAGCCCGGCCGCGATCCGGCCAATCCGAAATTCTCGGATCACTGCTTCACCGGGGCGTATCCGACCCACCTCACCGACCAGACCCAGACCGAGCAGCAGCCCCGGCAATTGTCGCTGCTGGCTGAGGCGAGCTAGGTTTCGTCGTCCTGGCCTAGTGCGCAATTGCGCACGGGAGCCAGGACCCATAACCACAGTTCCCTGTGGCGCGAAGAAGGTTGCAACGACCATCTTCCTCGATCATGACCGTCACGGCGTATGGGTCCCGGCCTTCGCCGGGACGACGCTGGATAAAGACGTTCCATGACAAATCCCCTCGCCGACCGCATCGCTCTCGTCACCGGCGCCTCGCGCGGCATCGGCTTCGCCACGGCAAGAGCGCTGGCGAAGGCCGGTGCGCACATCGTCGCGGTGGCGCGCACGCAGGGCGGGCTGGAAGAGCTCGACGACGAGATCCGGAAAGAGGGCGGCAGCGCCACGCTGGTGCCGCTCAACCTCACCGATTCCGACGGCATCGCGCGGCTCGGGGCCGGCCTGCATGAACGCTATGGCAAGCTCGACATCCTCGTCGGCAATGCCGGCGTGCTCGGGCCCTCCTCGCCGGTCGGCCATATCGAGTTGAAGACCTTCAACGACATCATGGCCGTCAACGTCTCCGCGAACTTCCAGCTCATTCGCTGCATGGAGCCGCTGCTGAAGCAGTCCGACGCCGGCCGCGCCGTGTTCATCACCTCGGGCGCCGCCAACAAGGCGACCGCCTATGTCAGCCCCTACGCCGCCTCCAAGGCCGCGCTGGAAACGCTGGCGCGCGCCTGGGCGCAGGAGACCGCGAACACGCCTCTTCGCGTCAACCTGTTCAACCCCGGCCCGGTTCGCACGCGCATGCGCGCCACGCTGATGCCGGGCGAGGATCCTGCGACACTCGACACGCCCGAGCAGGTCGCCGAATTCATCGTGCCGATGTGCGCGCCTGACTGGACCGAGACCGGCAAGTTCTACGACTACAAGACGCGCAGCCTGATGAGCTTCCGCTCGCCGGCCTGATTGACTCGAGCGCCTCCCCGCGATTGACTGCCCGCGCTCAAGCGGCAGCAAGCCGCACGCCAAAAAAGGGAGGTTGCCATGGCACCATGGCATGATCGCGCAGGCGTTGGCCGTGCGCTCGCACGCGTCTCTCACGCCTTCTCCATCCTGATCGCGGCACTCGCATTTGCGCTTCCGGGCGTTGCGACCGCCGGCGATGTCCCGACCTTTGCCGTCGATCCCTCCTGGCCTAAGCAGCTGCCGAACAACTGGATCCTCGGCCAGGCCGGCGGCATCACCGTCGACGGGCGGGGCCACATCTGGGTGATCCATCGCCCACGCTCGCTCACCGATGACGAGAAAGGCGCGAGCCTCAACCCGCCACGCTCGAAATGCTGCGTCTCGGCGCCGCCCGTGCTCGAATTCGACGCCGACGGCAACCTGCTGCGCTCATGGGGCGGTCCGGGCGAAGGCTACGAATGGGTCGGTCGCGAGCACGGCATCGAGGTGGACGAGCGCGGCTTCGTCTGGGTCGGCGGCAACGCCGACAATGACAACGCGATTCTGAAGTTCACGCTCGACGGCAAGTTCGTCGCCCAGATCGGCAAGATCGCGCCGAGCCTCGGCAGCAACGACACGACGCAACTCGGCAAGCCCGCCGAGACCGCGATCGACAAGGACGCGAACGAAATCTACGTCGCCGACGGCTATGGCAACCGTCGCGTCATCGTGTTCGACGCGAGCACGCTGGCCTACAAGCGGCACTGGGGCGCCTATGGCAACAAGCCTGATGACACCAAGCAGGCGCCCTACGATCCCAAGGCGCCGGTTGCCCGGCAATTCGGCAATCCCGTCCATTGCGTGAAGCTCGCCAATGACGGGCTGGTCTATGTCTGCGACCGCATCAACAACCGTATCCAGGTGTTTCGGAAAGACGGCACCTTCGTGAAGGAGTTCTTCTTCGAGAAGAACACGCTCGGCAACGGCGCGGTGTGGGACATCGCGATCTGGCCCGATCCGAAGCAGACTTATCTGCTGAGCGCCGACGGCGAGAACAACGAGATCAGGGTCATCAAGCGCGAGGACGGCAGCGTGGTCGGCAGCTTCGGCCACAACGGCCGTAATGCCGGTCAATTCCACTGGGTGCATGCCATGGCGATCGATGCCAAGGGTAACGTCTATACCGCCGAGGCCGATACCGGAAAGCGCATCCAGAAATTCAGGCTGACGTCGGACGCGCTCAAATAGCGCCCTGACGCATTTTGCCCAAAAGTTAACCGACGGATGACGCTACGACGCAGCGTCATCCGGCTTTAGGCGCATTGCCGCCGGCCGTGGGACAGGCTAGAGCCATCAGCCGGAAACAAGGCTCCGCAAGAGAGCCGTCCGAATATTTGACAATGGAGGAGACTTTTCATGACGACGTTCGCGCGCCGCTCAGCGGCCCTTCTGGCATGCGCCGCCTTCGGTTTTGCCACGTCCGCCTACGCCCAGGACAAGACCATCAAGATCGGCGTGCTCAACGACATGTCGAGCCTCTATGCCGACATCGGCGGCCCGAACTCGGTCGCCGCGGTGAAGATGGCGGTCGAAGATTCCGGCCTGAAGGCCAAGGGCTGGACCATCGAGGTCCTCTCGGGTGATCACCAGAACAAGCCTGACGTTGGCGTCAACATCGCCCGGCAGTGGATCGATGCCGACAAGGTCGATGCCATCGCCGACACGCCGAGCTCCGGCGTTGCGCTTGCGGTGAGCAACCTCGTCAAGGATAAGAACTCGGTGCTGCTCAATTCGGGCGCGGCCACCGCCGACCTGACGGGCAAAGCCTGCACGCCCAACACCATCTCCTTCACCTACGACACCTACATGCTCGCCAACGGCACCGGCAAGGCACTGACGAAAGCCGGCGGCGATAGCTGGTTCTTCCTGACCGCGGACTACGCGTTCGGTCATGCCCTGGAGCGCGACACCAGCTCCGTCGTCACGGCCACCGGCGGCAAGGTGCTCGGCGGCGTCAAGCATCCGCTCAACACGTCGGACTTCTCGTCATTCCTGCTTCAGGCGCAGTCGTCCAAGGCCAAGGTCATCGGCCTCGCCAATGCGGGCGGCGACACCACCAACGCGATCAAGCAGGCCTCCGAATTCGGCATCGTCGCAGGCGGCCAGAAATTGGCCGCGCTCCTGCTGTTCATCAACGACGTGCACTCGCTCGGCTTGAAGACCGCGCAGGGCCTGACCTTCACCGAATCTTTCTACTGGGATCTCAACGACCAAACCCGCGAATGGTCGAAGCGCTTCCAGAAGGTCTCGCCCAAGGGCGCGATGCCCTCGATGACGGTGGCAGGCCTCTATGCGGAAATCCTGCATTACCTGAAGGCGATGGACGCACTCGGCGGCAATCCCCATGATGGCGCCAAGGTCGTCGCCAAGATGAAGGAGCTCCCGACCGACGATCCGCTGTTCGGCAAGGGCCCGCTGCGCGCCGACGGCCGCCGCCTCATCCCGGCCTATCTGTTCGAGGTGAAGAAGCCGGAAGAGTCGAAGGGGCCGTGGGATTACTACAAGCTGGTGGCCACCATCGCGCCGGAAGATGCGGCCAAGCCGCTCAAGGACAGCGAGTGTCCGCTGGTGAAGAAGTGACCGCGTAGCGGTCGCGCACTAGCTCCACGACGACATGCCCGGGCAAGAGTGCGAAGCGTGTCTTCGCGCTGGATGTCCCGGGCATTCACGTTTGGGGCCTGCACAATGCACATGGGTACCGGCGGGCAAGGCGCCGCTCGCGCCATTTCTCTCTACATCGCGTCTCTACAACGCGGACGCGCGTTTCTTACCAGGCATAGCGCACCACGCCCTTTCCGGAGTAGCTTGAGGTGACGTTCGAGAACTCACCCTCGAAGGTCCCGGCGAGCGAGAAGCCGTTCAGCCATTTCGCCTCGGCAGTTGCCGAAGTGAGCGCGGCGTTTCGCGCAGGCGATGCACCGGCCACGACGAAGGATGCGCCCGGCAGCGCCTGGAAGGTGGCGGCGATGCTGCGATCGATATCGTAGTCGTGTGCCCAGCCGAAGCGGCCGCGCAGGGTGAGGATCGCCCCCGGCAATGCCAACGATCGGTCGGTGCGGAATCCCAGTTCGGAGCGCGGCGAGGTAGCGGTTTTGGCCGCATAGGCCAGCGCAAAGGTGTTGGCACCGACAATGGACCGTTCGGCATAGCCCGGCAGCTCGAAGGTTGCGAATTGCGCGGCGGCATAGGGTGTAAGGCCGATGCCGGCCCACGGGGTGATGAAGCGATAGCCGCCCTCGATACGCCCCGCCCACGCATTGGCGTTGAACTGCGCTCGCAACTGGTCACTGCCCGCAATCGTGACCGTTCGGTTCGTCGTGACATCCTGCCAGCCATAGGCCAGGGCGCCGGAGAAGTACGCGGCGCCGGCCGTATGACGAACGAATGCGCCGGCCTGGAACAGGTCGGAGCGCCCCGAACCGAGACCGTTGGCGACGACGAAGTTGGAGCCGCCGCCGGCCAGGGCGAACCCGACCTGCGTGAATGGAGAGATCCGATAATCGGCGCCGACGGCCGTGCCAGCGATGCGGCTGGTGGACGTGTTCGATCCCTGTACGGCATTGCCGTCGGTGGTCTGCGAGCCCCCATAGCCCGCGCCCCACACGCTCCAGCGCTGACCGAAACTGATAGTGCCCGGCGCCTTGGCGATCATGGCGTAGGCGTCACGCTCGGCATCGGGCCGGCGGCGACCGCCGGCATAGCTATCGGCTGCTCCCTCTTCCCCGAATGAGGCGCCCGTCGGCGCGGTCCCGTCGCGGCCCGCGGCAAACGGATCGGCCAGCAGATTGACGAAGAGGTTCATCGCGTCGAACGTTGTCTGCTGCGAACCTGTCGCCAGCTCGCCCGAGGCCTGTGTCAGGTTTGCCGGGACATTGCCGGCGAAGATACCGCCGAACGCCGAAGGAACGCTGCCGAAGGAGTTGAACGCCTTGTCGAACGCGGTGGCAACGGCCCGCTGGTTGATGTTGAGGCCGGCAATCTCCCCAAGGCCCGAGCCCAGAACAAGCTGCACCGTGCCGCCCGAGTAGGTCAGCGAACCGGAAATTCCCGTCGGCGTCGCCACCGAATCAAAGCGCGAACCGTTCAGCGATCCCGCGGTCAGGATCGTATAGGGCGAATTGAACCGCAGGGTGCCGTTGGCGAGCGCAACCTGAACCGTCCCGGCCAACGTCGCCGCCCCCGTCACATTGGTGAGGTCGGAAGCCGCCGACGACACCTGCACGAGGTAGGTCGCGGCGGCGGTGAATACGAGGCTGCCTTGAACGTTGATAGCCCCGATCGAGTTGCCCGGAGACAGAATGCCGCCGTTGACGACGGTATTGCCGACGATGCCGTTGCCGCCCAACGTGCCGCCGGCATTGACAACGAGATTGCTGGCCGACGCGATATTGCCGTTCACGATCAGCGCACCGCCCCCGACATTCACATTACCGGAGAAGGAGCCGGTGCCGGTCAGCGTCCAGACTGAATCGTCGACCTTGTTGAAGGTCGTGAACCCCCGATACTGGGCGGCCGCACCCAACGTGCTGACATCGAAGGTCGCGCTACCGCTGCCCCCGAGCTGGAACGTATCACTGCCCCCACCGAGCACGTTGCCCGATATGACCGATCCCGGCGCGAGCGTGAGAACGTTGCCGCTACCGGCGAACTGGATCGCGGCCGTCCCTCCAGTGATGGTCCCCGCATTGAACAGGGCCGATCCGCCCGCGGCCGCATAGATGCCGTTGCCCGTGAGGCCGGAAATGGAGCCGTAGTTGGTGACTGAGACGGACCCGAGGCTGGCGCGGACGCCTGTGTCGCCGCCACTGATCTGCGCGCCGGCATTGTTGGTCACCACCGCACTCGTCTCGGCGCGAATGGCGTAGCCAGAGCCACCGACACTTATGTTTCCGGAATTGACGACGGTTGCGACGCCATTGCTGGCATAGATCCCGTTGTTGATCAGGCTCGTGATCTGCGCGCCAACGCCGTTGGTGACATTGATGTCGGCAAAGGCATAGATGGCGGTGTAGTTGAGGCCGGCGATGGTCCCCAGGTTGGTAACGTGGGCAGAGCCCAGATTGGCCACCATTCCACCGCTCACGCTTCCACTGGCGCCGTTCGTCATCGTCAGATTGGCTTGCGCAGAAACTGCAATGCCGGTCGTGCTCGAGATTGTGCCGTAATTTGTCGCCGTGATCGATCCGCTGTTGGTGCGGAGGGCATCCGTGGCACCGGTAATGGTTCCGGTGGCCGCGTTGGTGACGTCCATATTGCCGGTTGCCTCCAGACCATAGTTGGCGGTGCCGGTAATCGTGCCGGCGTTGGTGACATTCAACACTTGGTTGGCCTGGACACCGCTTATCCCGCCGGAAATCAGGCCGCCCGCAGCGTTGGAGACGATCCCCGTCCCGTAGGCAATGACACCGTAAGAGGTGCCGATGATGTTGCCGGCATTGGTGACATTCCCGACAGCGGAATAGCCGGAATTGACGCCGAGATCGCCGGCGATGATGCCGCCGACATTGTTGGTAACCGTGGCGTTGACAAAGGCGAATACACCAATGTTTGCGTTGCCCGTGATCGTGCCGGAGTTGACGACAATCACACTGCCATTGTTCGAGCCCACGCCGGATGCGGCGGTGCCGGTGATGGTGGCGCCGGTATTGTTGGTGACGGTGACGTCATTTTGAGAGAAGACACCGTTCGTTGCGCCGGTGATGCTTCCAGAATTGCTGACCGTCGCGCTGCCGATATTGATTCCGCTACTCGCGCTGCCCGTGACAGCGGCGCCGCTCACAACATTGATGGTAATACCGGTCTGATTGCCCGTCCCGTAACCGACGGTCCCGTTCTGATCGGTCGTCACGCCCGAGCATGTAATGGTCGTGCCCGGCGGAGGATTGGGGCTATTGTCGGCCGCCGGCGAACAGGTCGCATACGCCCCGCCCATCAGAGCCAGCGTAACGGGAGCCGTGATCGCAATTGCAGCGGCAGCTCGCCAAATCAGCGAGCGCTGCCGAGGGAAACACCATATCCGAACCGGCAGGCGCGTCATTTGAATGGCTTGCTTCCGAGACGTCGGCGGCCCCGGCTTCCAATTGGAAAAGAACGAATCAACAGATTTATTTAATATGCCAAGTATCGCCGCCGAAAGGCTCCATGCACGGACGTCTGGCGAGATTCTGACGAATCGGAGTCTCTGTTGCGAATTGGCGACAGTCGCAACCGTCCTATTCGCGGCCACCAGCCTGCCGGGCGGATGCGACTGTCGCCACCGTCCGCATCGCGATCGCCACGCATACCATCATCAGCACCGCCGCGAGCAGGAACGGCGCGCCGGGCAGATGCAGCGGCGCGCTGGTGCCGATGAAGTATGAAAACGTCAGCGTGAACAGGAACGGGCCGACGAGCTGCGACACGCTCTGCACGCTCGCGGTCGCGCCCTGCAACTGGCCCTGCTGATCGGGCGCGACCAGCCGCGTCATCAGCGATTGCATCGCGGCGCCCGAGATGCCCCACAGCGACATCACGGGGATGCCGATCCAGAACAGCGGTCCGGTCGGCGCAGCGCCGAAGATCACGAAGCCGATCGCACCACAGCACAGGCCCAGCAACAGTGTGTTCCGCTCGCCGAGCTCGCGCACGATCGGGCCGATGGCGAGCCCCTGCACCACCATGGCGCAGATGCCGACCATCGCGAGCGTCAGCCCGACCGTCTTGGAATCCCAGCCGTAGCGATAGGTCGCATAGAGCACGAAGGTCGACGGCAGCACGACATGGGCGACCTGCGCGATGAAGTTGACGATCGACAGCGCGGCCAGCATCGTGTTGGAACGCAGCAGATGCAGCGCCCCGACCGGATTGGCGCTGGTCCAGCGGAACGGCGCGCGCTTGTCGGGCGCCAGCGATTCCGGCAGGACCAGGAGCCCATAGAGCGCATTGGCAAAGCTCAAAGCCGCCGACGCCCAGAACGGCAGGCGCGGATCGATGTCGCCGAGCAGGCCGCCGAGCGCCGGGCCCAGGATGAAGCCGGCGCCGAAGGCCGCGCCAATCCTGCCGAAGATCGCCGCGCGCCGCTCCGGCGGCGTGATGTCGGCGATATAGGCAAACGCCGTCGAGATGCTGGCCGAGGTGATGCCGGAGATCACGCGCCCAATGAACAGCCACGTCAGCGACGGCGCGAGCGCCATCAGCACGTAGTCGGCGGCGAGCCCGAAATTCGACAGCAGCACCACCGGCCGCCGTCCGAAACGATCCGACAGCGCGCCCAGCACCGGCGAGAACACGAACTGCATCAGCGCCCAGGCGGTGCCGAACAGGCCGAAGATGCGGGCCGCGTGCGCGGTGTCGTTGTCGACGAAGCTCTCGATGAGCTTCGGCAGGATCGGCATGATCACGCCGAGTGCGAGCATGTCGAGCAGGATGGTGACGAAGATGAAGGCGACCGCGCCGCGCCGGACCGGCGCAGCGCCCTGCGCCATCGCCTCGCCGGCATCGTTGCTCACGACGGCCGCTTGCGCTTGTGGGCGAAGGGGTTGGCCTTCTCGCGCAAGGTGATGCGCACGGGCGTGCCCGGCAGATCGAAAGTCTCGCGCATGGAATTGGTCAGGTAGCGCAAATACGACTGCGGCACCGCGTCGGCCCGCGAGCAGAACAGCACGAAGCTCGGCGGCCGCGCCTTGGTCTGCGTGATGTAGTTCAGCTTCAGCCTGCGGCCGGACACGGCGGGCGGCGGATTGGCCTGGACCGCCTGCTCGAACCAGCGATTGAGCGCGGACGTCGACACGCGTCTGTTCCAGACCGCGTAGGCATCCTGGATCGCCTGCATCAGGCGATCGATGCCTTCGCCCATCAGGCCTGATACCGCGACGATCGGCACGCCCTTGACCTGCGGCAGCCAGTGGTCGGCGTCGCGGCGCAGACCCGAGATCGCGCCGCCGCCCTTGGTCTCCATCAGGTCCCATTTGTTGGCGGCGAGCACGAGCGCCCGGCCCTCGCGCTCGACCAGATCGGCAATGCGCAGATCCTGCTCCTCGAAGCGATGCTGCGTATCCATCATCAGCACGACGACTTCGGCGAAGCGCACCGCGCGCAGCGCATCCGCGACCGAGAGCTTTTCCAGCTTCTCCTCGATGCGCGAGCGACGCCGCAGGCCGGCGGTGTCGAACACGCGAAAGTCGCGGCCCTTCCAGTTGATCTCGACCGCGATGGAATCGCGTGTGGTGCCGGCATCCGGGCTCGTCAGCAGGCGCTCCTCGCCGAGCAAATGGTTGATCAGCGTCGACTTGCCGGCATTTGGCCGGCCGACGATGGCGACCCGGATCGGGCGGGTCGCGGCCTCTTCCTCGGAGAGCGGCGCGTCGTCCTCGTCCTCATCTTCGTCGACGGGCTCCGGCATCAACTTGGCGAGGGCGTCATAAAGCTCGCCCATGCCCTCGCCGTGCTCGGCCGAGATCTGGATGGGATCGCCGAGGCCAAGCGCGAAGGCTTCCATCGCGCCGGCATCGCCATGCTTGCCTTCGCTCTTGTTGGCGACCAGCAGCACCGGCTTGTTGGCCTTGCGGGCGAAATCGGCGAAGGCGCGGTCGGTCGGCGTGAGGCCGATGCGGGCATCGATGACGAAGAACAGCGCGTCGGCCTGCGCGATCGCGGTCTCGGTCTGCTCCTGCATCCGCGCGGTCAGCGAGCCCTTGGCACCCTCGTCGAGGCCGGCGGTGTCGATGATGGTGAATTCGAGGTCGCCGAGCCTGGCTTCACCCTCACGACGGTCGCGGGTGACGCCCGGCAGGTCATCGACGAGCGCGAGCTTTTGCCCAACCAGGCGGTTGAACAGCGTCGATTTGCCGACATTGGGCCGGCCGATAATGGCGATCGTGAAGGACATCGGTCATTCGTGCGCTGCGAAGGCCGCGCCTGTCAATGCAATGAAATTATTAAAGCGCGATGAGGCCGGAATGATTCCCCATCGCGCTTCAGGTTGTTGTTTAAGCATGATCTTGTCGGAAAACCGCTTCGCACTTTTCCGGATCATGCTCTAGCGCGAGAAACTGCCGCTCGGCAGTGGCGCCGGGAAGCCGCCCTGCGATTGCTGCTGCGTGGTCTGGGTCGGTTGGGCCTGCTGGACGGGCTGATCGGGCGGCGGCGCGGTGGTGCGCTTGCGCACGATCTTCTGCTTGGGCGGCGGCGCGGCGGTGGGCGGCGCGGCCTCCGGCTGGGCCTCGCCATCGACTTCGCCGGCAGCCGCATCGGCGGGCGCGGCCGCGCTGGCAGCCGGCTGCCTGGTCTTCTTCGCCTTGGCACCCTTCGCCGGCTTGGCCGACTCAGGCGGCGGTTCCGCGGGCAAAGCCGCAACGGCAGGTGCATTCGGATCGGGCTGCTGTTGCGCGCCCTTGTACAGCTCCTTCGGCACACCCTGCTCGAGGCCCGGCACGCCCTCCGGGAAGACCGGCTTGCGATCACCCGGCAGCTTCTTCTTGGTGTCGAGGAAATCGAGCAGGTCACTCGGATCGAAGCTGGAGCAGCCGCCCAGGACGCCCGTGAAGGCGATCAGGACGGCGGCTGCGATCAAGCGTGGCGTGCGGCGCATATCGGTGTCTCGTCTCAGCTCTCGGGACCGTCAGCTTTTGGCGACGGGCGGCAGCAGTGCCTGGAGCGCCTCGGCGCGCGAGCGCAGGCTCGCCGGCGTTTCGCCGTCCTCGGCGATCGCGTCGAGCCATTTGCGGGCCGCGGTCGTGTCGTTGTTGCGCCAGGCCGACAGCGCCAGCATCTCACGGGCGCTATGGCGGAAAGTCGATTTGGGCGCGGCGGAAGCCTCCAGCCGCTGCTGGATGTCGGCGTAGCTGGCGCTGTCGATCAGCAGGCCGGCGGCGCGCATCCTCGCCAGATCCTGCCACTCGCTGCCGACGTCGGCGGCAATGTCGTCGTACATCTTGGCGGCCGCCTTGGGATCGCGGCTAGCGGCCTCGGCCGCAGCACGCAGCCGCGCCAGGGTGCGATAGCCCGACGGAGCCTTGGCAGCGAGCTCGGTGAAGGCCGTCTCGGCCTCCGCATGCTTGTTCTGCTCGGACAGCTCGACGGCCTTCTCGAAGGCGGCGCCGGCCTCGGCGGCCTTCTTGGCCTCCAGATATTGGTAGCCGCGCCAGCCGCCGACGGCGGCCACGATCAGCACCATCAGGGCGATGAAGTAGATCGAATATTTATCCCACAGCTTCTTGAGCTGTTCGCGACGTACTTCCTCGTCGACTTCGTCAAATAATTCAGACACTTATGCTAATCCCATGCCCGTCCGGGTGCGCGCGCCACAGCGTTCGCGTCAGGAATCCCGTCCCCCACGTGGCGGCGAGGTAGCCTAACGATATGGCGGTGGCAAGGCAAAGCGAGCCCGATCAAGGCGTTAACCACCCGGAAGAGCCCGGAAGAAGCGCTTGCCCGGCTCAGGTTCCCAAGTGCTCCCGCAACTGCCGCTTCAGCACCTTGCCATTGGCGTTGCGCGGCAGCGGCTCGGTGGTGATCGCCATGGTTTCGGGGACCTTGTAATCGGACAGCCGCTCCGCGCACCAGGCCCGCAGGGCGTCGGCGGCGACCGGGGTCCGCGTCACCACCACGGCATGGACGCGCTCGCCCAGCACCGGGCACGCCCTCGCAATGATCGCGCTCTCGATCACCGCGGGATGGCCCGCCAGCACGGATTCGACCTCCGCGGAATAGATCTTCAGCCCGCCGCGATTGATCATGTCCTTCTGCCGGTCGAACACGCGGACGAAACCGTCCGCATCGACCGACCCAAGATCGCCCGAGTGCCAGAATCCACCGGTGAAGCTTTCAGCCGTGGCTTTCGGGTTGTTCCAATAGCCCTTGATGACGGAGGCGCTCTGGATCCAGAGCTCGCCGATCTCGCCATGGGGCAGCGCGCGCCCATCCGGTCCCATCGCGACGATGCGCGCACCGGGACACGGCAGGCCGACGCTGTCGATATGGCTTGCCGTCAGTTCGCCAGGCATGATCGTCGAGGGCGATGTCGTCTCGGTCGACCCGTAGCAGTTCATCAGCTTCAGGCCGGGAATCGTCGTCTTGAGCTTCTCGATGGTCGCGACCGGCATCGGCGCACCTCCGAAACCGCCGATGCGCCAGCTCGACAGATCATAGCTGTCGAAATCGGGCTGGAGCAGGCAGAGATTGTACATCGCCGGCACCATCACGGTGTAGGTGACGCGCTCGCGCGCGGCGAGCTTGAGATAATCGGCGGCCTTGAACTCCGGCATGATGATCAGCGCGCCGCCGCAGCGGATCATGGTCGTGATGTTGGCGACGACACCGGTGACGTGACCGAGCGGCACGGCCGCGATCGAACGGTCTGTTTCCGTCAATTGCAGGCAGGACGCGAACACCATCGAGGAATGGACGATATTGCAATGGGCCAGCATCGCGCCCTTCGGCTTGCCTGTCGTGCCCGACGTGTAGAGGATCATCGCCGTGTCCTCTTCGTGCACGTCGACCGGCGCGGCGGCCTCGGCGTTGTCTGCGAGCACCGCGAAGCGCGACACATCCGGGTCATCGTCGACGGCAACGCGGTGGATCACATCGGGCACATCCCGCGCATCCGGCAGCCGCCCGGCGAGCCCAGCCTCGTGGATCAGGATCTTGGCGCCGCAATCGGTGAGCACATAGGCGATCTCCGGCTTCTGCTGGCGCGTGCTGAGCAGCACCGTGACGAGGCCCTCATGCGCGGCGGCAAACAGCAGCAGCGGAAACTCGATGCGGTTGCCCAGAAGGATCGCGACACGATCGCCGCGGTGCAAGCCGAGCTTGCGAAAGCCCGCCGCGATCCGCGCAGCCTGCTCCACCGCCTGCCGCCAACTCAGCCGGACATTGCCTGCGATCAGCGCTTCGCCGTCGCCGTTGCGTGCGCGGGCCTCTGCGATCATCGCCCAGAGAGTGGCCGGCCGGTCGCAGAACGCCGGGACTACCCGATCGCCAAAGCGCGCCTCGAACCGCATCGGCGGGATCTGAGATTGCGACCAGTCCATCGGAATGCCCTAAGCTTGTTGCTCTTGTTACCTTCCGCGCACGGACATGCGGGTCCTGTCTTGTGCCGATCGGCTAGACCCCCACGACAGGAACTCCGATCACGACAGGATGGAACGCAAACGCCAGCGCCAGATACGCAACCACGCCGACGGCAACCGCGATCAGGTCGTTGGTGACGCCACCCACCGGAATCGGCGGGCCGCCACTGTCGGTGCGATGCTTCAACGAAATGCGGTCATACACCGCCCAGCCCAAGAACGAGCCGAACAGGATGATGGAGCCGAGATCGCCATTTGCGAGAAGATGCGCGGCCGCCCACAGCTTGATGCCGGCCAGCATCGGATGTTTCAGCGTCGCATAGATGCGGCCGCGCAGATAAGAGGCGACCACCAGGATGACCGCGGGCAGCATCAGCGCGAGCGTGATGTGCTTCATCGCCTTCGGCGGATACCAGACGTCGATCCAGCCGGTCGCACGGTAATGGCCAAAGCCCCAGATGATCAGCGCGAGCCCCGCGAGCGAGACGAGCGAATAGAGGATCTTGTAGGTCCCCTCGCCCAGCCTTGCGATCGCCTGCGCGCGCGTCTCGCGTTTCGTTGTGAAAACATGGGCCGCGAAAAACAGCACCAGCCCCAGGATCATGACCAGCAGACCCACGACATCCTCCCCTCAAGCAGCCCCGCCTCTGAGGTATCATCGATTGGCCTCCGGTCGCAACCGATGCGCTACTTGCCCAGCTCCCGATTGTCCACATAGCGGATCGCGATCGGCCGCCCCGCCAGGGCGCCGCCGAGACCGCTGGTGAATTTCAGCGGCAGACAGGCCTTCAGCGATGCATTGATGGCGTTCAGATAGGTCGTGCGTGTGTCCGCCGGAACGCCCGCGGTGGCGTATGTGAGGCGAGGCGGGCCGATCAGGCCGCCCGCCTTGTTGAAGCTGAAGCGCACCGACATCTGCATGCCCTCCCGCGCATGGTCCGATGGCGGAGACCAGCAGGTGCGCAGTGCGGCGAAAAGGTCGCCGATCGTGTCGAGATCGTGATCCGGCTTCTGGTATTTGGCGCGGTCGGCCTCGGACGGCATGCTCTCGATCGTGAGCTGGAGATTTTCGCCGTAGGGATAGTCGATCTCGGGGATGCACGGCCCGAGCTCGAGCGGGCTGCAATAAGACGGCGTGCATGGGCGTTGGTCGAGCACGCTGCACGGCTCATGCGCGAACGGGATCGGATTGATCTGCCGGGGCCGCGCGTCGGCGGCGGCGACCGTCGAGATCGCCAGAAGCAGGAAAACAAGGATGCCGCGCCACATGATGCGAGCTCGCGATGTCACATACCGGGAACGTGGCATTGCTCCCGATAGCGTCAACCCTGCCGACGTTCACATGCTCGCGTTCAGGGCACACTGTCGTCGCCCGGCTTGACCGGGCGACCCAGTATTCCAGAGACGTTTGTGATTAAGCCGATGGGCCGCGGCGTACTGGATGCCCTGGTCAAGCCGGGGCATGACAGCGGAGGGTGGAGTGCGGGCTAAAACGCGCCCTTACCCCTTCTTCTTGACGTCCTTGACGTTGGTGAACGCGATGCCCTCGGCGCGTTCCCTGGTGTAGCCGAGATAGAACTCGTTCCTGGCCAGATATACGGGATCACCATCGACGTCGTCGGCGATGCTCGAGGTGTTGGCGGCGATGAAGGTGTCGAGCTTCTTGCGATCGTCTGACGAGACCCATCGCGCAAGCTGGAACTCGCTGACCTCGAACTCGACCGGAAGAGAATATTCCGCCTCCAGCCGCGCCTTCAGCACGTCGAGCTGGAGCGCACCGACCACGCCGACCAGCGCCGGCGCGCCGTCGCGCGGGCGAAACACCTGCACGACGCCCTCTTCCGACATCTGCTGAAGCGCTTCCTTCAGCTTCTTCGCCTTCATCGCGTCGGTGAGACGCACGCGGCGGACGATTTCCGGCGCAAAGCTCGGCACGCCGACGAAGTTGAAATCCTCGCCCTCGGTCAGGGTATCGCCGATGCGCAGCGTGCCGTGATTGGGAATGCCGACGACATCGCCGGCAAAGGCCTCATCCGCCACCGAGCGGTCTTGCGCGAAGAAGAATTGCGGGCTCGACAGCGGCATGCTCTTGCCGGTGCGCACGAGCTTTGCCTTCATGCCGCGGCTGAGCTTGCCCGAGCACAGGCGCGCGAAGGCGATACGGTCGCGGTGGTTCGGATCCATGTTCGCCTGGATCTTGAACACGAAGGCGCTCATGCGCGGATCGGTCGCCTCGACCTTGCGCTGGTCGCTCTCCTGCGCACGCGGCTCGGGCGCGAACTTGCCGAGGCCTTCGAGGAGGTCGCCGACGCCGAAATTACGCAGCGCGCTGCCGAAATAGACCGGCGTCAGATGGCCCTCGCGAAACGCCTCCAGCTCGAACGGTTTTGAGGCCTCGGTAACGAGCTCGAGCTCGTCCTTCACCGCGGAGACGTCGAGATTGGCGTTGAGCTTGGTGAGCTCCTCGATCTCGATCTGCTGCGCCGCGCCGGTCTTGGCACCGCCGCCTTCGAGCAGGCGCACGCCGCCATTGACGACGTCATAGGTGCCGAGGAAGTCGCGGCCGCGGCCGACCGGCCAGGTCATCGGCGTGGTGTCGAGCGCCAGCGTCTTCTCGATCTCGTCCAGCAGCTCGAAGACGTCGCGGCTCTCGCGGTCCATCTTGTTGATGAAGGTGATGATCGGAATGTCGCGCAGGCGGCAGACCTCGAACAGTTTTCGGGTGCGCGCCTCGATGCCCTTGGCGGCGTCGATGACCATCACAGCGGAGTCGACGGCCGTCAGTGTGCGATAGGTGTCTTCCGAAAAGTCCTCGTGGCCCGGCGTGTCCAGCAGGTTGAACACCAGGCCCTCGAACTCGAAGGTCATCACCGAGGTCACGACCGAGATGCCGCGCTCGCGCTCGATCTTCATCCAGTCCGAGCGCGTGTTGCGCCGCTCGCCCTTGGCCTTGACCTGACCGGCGAGGTTGATGGCGCCGCCGAACAGCAGCAGCTTTTCGGTCAGCGTGGTCTTGCCGGCGTCGGGGTGGGAGATGATCGCAAAGGTCCGCCGCCGCGCCACTTCAGCGGCAAGCGGGGAACGGGCCGGCGATTCGGCTGAAATGGCGATGTCGGACATGGCGGGAGCGTTTGGCAGGGAAAATGGGCCTGATCAAGCCTCATTTGGTGATTGCGGAGCCCTTCGGCCAGCCCCATATCGCCCCTGGGAGGGACGGCCTTCCTTTTCATCAGCATATCAGCCGCGGGGACGACCCTGCCTTGCACGGAGGGTCGTCATGGCCTGGAGCATCCTGTTCGTCGCCGGTCTGCTGGAGGTCAGCTGGGCGATCGGCCTCAAATATACCGAGGGCTTTACCAGGCTCGTCCCGTCGGTCCTGACGCTCGCCGCGATGGCCGGGAGCATCCTCCTGCTCGGGCTGGCCCTCAAATCGCTGCCGATTGGAACCGCCTATGCGGTGTGGACCGGCATCGGGGCGGTCGGCACAGCGACGCTCGGGATCATCCTGTTCGGCGAGCCGGCGACCGCGTTTCGCCTCGCCAGCATCGGGCTGATCGTCGCCGGGATTGTCGGGCTGAAGCTCGTTACTTGACGAAAATCCTGACCGCCCACCAGGTCAGCGCCGCCACGATCGCCGAGGCCGGCATCGTAATCACCCAGGCATAGACGATCGAGCTGGCGACGTTCCAGCGCACCGCCGAGAGGCGGCGGGCCGCGCCGACGCCGACGATCGCGCCGGTGATGGTGTGGGTGGTCGAGACGGGAACCCCAAGGAAGGTCGCCATGAACAGGGTCGCGGCGCCGCCGGTTTCGGCGCAAAAGCCCTGCATCGGCGTCAGTTTCGTGATGCGCAGGCCCATGGTGCGGACGATGCGCCAGCCGCCCATCAGCGTGCCCAGCGCCATCGCCGCCTGGCAGGAGAGCACCACCCAGAACGGCACCGAGAACTCGCTGCCGAGCTGGCCCTGCGAATAGAGCAGCACGGCGATGATGCCCATGGTCTTCTGCGCGTCATTGCCGCCATGGCCGAGCGAATAGAGCGAGGCGGAGGCGAATTGCAGGATGCGGAAGGCGCGGTCGACCGCAAATGGCGTCGAGCGCACCGAGGCCCAGGACACGATCGCAACCAGCAACATCGCCAGCAGGAAGCCGACCAGCGGCGACAGCACGATGGCGATCACCGTCTTGGACAATCCGCTCCAGACCGCCGCCGAAATCCCGGCTTTGGCCACGCCCGCACCGAACAACCCGCCGATGAGCGCATGCGACGACGAAGACGGGATGCCGAGCGCCCAGGTCACGAGGTTCCAGACGATGGCGCCGACGAGGGCCGCGAAGATCACCTGGGCATCGACGATCGAGGGATCGATGATGCCGGTGCCGATGGTCTGGGCGACGTGCAGCCCGAACACCATGAAGGCAACGAAATTGAAGAACGCGGCCCAGAACACCGCGAATTGCGGCCGCAGCACGCGGGTCGAGACGATGGTCGCGATCGAATTGGCGGCGTCGTGCAGGCCGTTCAGGAAGTCGAACAGCAGCGCGACGGCGATCAGTCCGACCAGGACGGGAAGACCCAACGCAGCATCCACGGCGAGGCCCCTGCCCTAAACTTGCTCGATGACGATGCTGTTGATCTCGTTTGCGACGTCGTCGAAGCGATCGGCCACCTTTTCGAGATGGTCGTAGATCTCGACGCCGACGATGAAATCCATCGCGTTGCCGTCGCGATGCTTGAGGAACAGCTCCTTCATCCCGATGTCGTGGAGATCGTCGACCCGGCCCTCCAGCTTGGTCAGTTCTTCCGTGATCGCGGTCAGCATGGCCACGTTCTTGCCGATCTGCTGCATCAGGGGCAGCGCACGGCCGACCAGATTGGCGCATTCGATCAGCAGTCCGCCGATCTCGCGCATCGGCGGCTCGAAGGCGCGGACCTCGAACAGCATCACGGCCTTGGCGGTCTGCTGCATCTGGTCGATGGCGTCGTCCATCGAGGTGATGAGGTTCTTGATGTCGCCGCGGTCGAACGGCGTGATGAAGGTGCGGCGCACCGCCGTCAGCACCTCACGGGTGATGTTGTCGGCATCGTTCTCGAACTGGTTGACGCGCTGGCAATAGACCGGCGTCTCCTCGCCCCCGTTGAGCATGCCCTGGAGCGCGATCGAGCCCTGGATCACGGTCTGGGCATGGCGGTCGAACAGGTCGAAGAACCGTTCTTCCTTGGGCAGGAAAGCGCGAAACCATCGCATCATGGGGATAGACTACCGGTTGGAAATGGCCCGGCCCGGGAGGGCCGTCACAAAACTGTCATAGACCATTTTCGATCCGTGCGCGCACTACCTCACGCCCGCGGAGCCGGATCATCCACCACTTTCACCCAATAGGTAAATTGACCTTAGATCAACTACTTAGAGCGAACGCCGGAAGTAATGCGCGATTTCACCGATGACGCCGCGGCGGAAGGTGAGCACGCAGATCACGAAGATCGAGCCCTGGATCACCGTCACCCACTGGCCGAAGCTCGCCAGATATTGCTGCATGGCGATGATCACGAAGGCGCCGACCACCGGTCCGAAGATGGTGCCGAGCCCCCCGACCAGCGTCATCAGCACGACTTCGCCCGACATCGACCAGTGTACGTCGGTCAGCGAGGCATTCTGCGCCACGAACACCTTCAGCGATCCGGCGAAGCCGGCCAGCGTGCCCGACAGAACGAAGGCCATGAACTTGTACTGGTCGGTCCGGTAACCGAGCGAGATCGCGCGCTGCTCGTTCTCGCGGATCGACTTCAGCACCTCGCCGAACGGCGAGTTGATGATGCGGAAGATCAGCAGGAAGCCGGCGAGGAAGCCGACCAGCACGACATAGTACAGGACCGTCGGCTTGGTGAGATCGAGGACGCCGAACATGCGCCCCTGCGGAATGCCCTGGATGCCGTCCTCACCATGGGTGAACGGCGCCTGGAGGTAGATGAAGTACAGCAACTGCGACAGCGCCAGCGTGATCATCGAGAAATAGATGCCCTGGCGGCGGATCGAGATGTAGCCGGTGACGATCGAGAGCACGAAAGCCGCGGCGATACCGACGAGGATGCCGAGCTCCGGCGGCAACGCCCACACCTTCAGCGCATGCGCGCTGCAATAGCCGGCCGTCCCCAGGAACATCGCGTGGCCGAACGACAACAGGCCGCCATAGCCGATCAGAAGATTGAAGGCGCAGGCGAGCAACGCGAAGCACAGCGCCTGCATCACGAAGAACGGATAGACCCCCGTGAACGGCACCGACGCCAGCAGCAGCGCCATCACCACAAACACGATCATCTCGTCACGCATCGCGCGCGGGGTCGCCGGCAGCGTATCGTCTGTCAAGGCTGTCATATCAGGCCGCCCTTCCCGTCAATCCCGTTGGCTTCACCAAGAGCACCAGCACCATCAGCACGAACACGACAGTGTTGGAGGCCTCGGGGTAGAAATACTTGGTCAGGCCCTCGATCACGCCGAGCGCGAAACCGGTGATGATCGAGCCCATGATCGATCCCATGCCGCCGATCACCACCACGGCGAACACGACGATGATGAGGTCGGCGCCCATCAGCGGCCGGACCTGGTTGATCGGTGCCGAGAGAACGCCCGCGAGCGCGGCCAGACCGACGCCGAGACCGTAGGTCAGCGTGATCATGCGCGGCACGTTGATGCCGAAGGCACGGACCAGCGTCGGATTTTCGGTGGCGGCGCGCAGGTAGGCGCCGAGCCGCGTCTTCTCGATCAGGAACCAGGTCGCCAGACACACGACCAGCGAGAAGACGACGACCCAGCCGCGATAGATCGGCAGGAACATGAAGCCGAGATTCATGCCGCCCTTGAGCTCGTCCGGAATGGCGTAAGGCAGGCCGGAGGAGCCGAAATAGTTCTGGAACACGCCCTGCACGATCAGCGCGATGCCGAAGGTCAGCAGCAGGCCGTAGAGATGGTCGAGCCCGGTCAGCCATTGCAGCATGGTCCGCTCCAGGATCATGCCGAAGATGCCGACGATGACAGGCGCCAGCAGCAACGCCCACCAGTAGTTGATGCCGCCGAGGTTCAGCAGGAAATAGGCGACGAAAGCGCCCATCATGTAGAGCGCGCCATGGGCGAAATTGATGATGTTGAGCATGCCGAAGATCACGGCAAGCCCGAGACTGAGCAGCGCGTAGAACGAGCCGTTGATCAGTCCCACCAGTAGCTGTGCGTAGAGAGCCTGCATCAGGATTAGCTTCCGCCACCAAAATGAAAGCCCGCCGGCGGCACGACCGCCCGGCGGGCCACGAGAGTTACTTCTTCACCAGCGGACAGACGCTCTCGGAGAGCGGCCGGAACGCCTGATCCGCGGGAACGGTGCCCACCAGCTTGTAGTAGTCCCACGGCCCCTTCGATTCCGAAGGCTTCTTGACCTCGAACAGGTAGGCCGGGTGAATCTTGCGGCCATCGACCCGGATACTGCCCTGACCGAACAGCGGATCGTCGGTCTGCATCGACTTCATCTTCTCGACCACCTTGGCGCCGTCATGCGGATTGCCGCCCGTCGCCTCCAGCGCCTTGAAGTAATGGATCAGTCCCGAATAGACACCGGCCTGCACCATCGAAGGCATCGCCTTGTTCTTTATGCGCTCCGAAAAGCGCTTGGAGAAGGCCCGCGTTCCGTCGTTGAGATCCCAATAGAAGGTTTCGGTGAAATTGAGCCCTTGCGCCACGTTCAGGCCGAGCGAGTGAACGTCGGTGATGAACAACAGCAGCCCGGCAAGCTTCTGCCCGCCAGCGACGATGCCGAACTCGGCGGCCTGCTTGATCGAATTGGTGGTATCGCCGCCGGCATTCGCAAGTCCGACGATCTTCGCCTTCGATGCCTGTGCCTGCAAAAGGAACGAGGAGAAGTCTGAGGAATTGAGTGGATGCTTGACGCTGCCGAGCACCTTGCCGCCCGCCTTTTGCACCACCGCCGCCGTGTCGCGCTCCAGCGCCGCGCCGAACGCATAGTCGGCCGTCAGGAAGAACCAGGAATCGCCGCCAGCCTTCACCAGCGCCTGACCGGTGCTGTTGGCCAGCATGTAGGTGTCATAGACCCAATGGATGGTGTTCGGCGAACATTGGGCGTTCGTCAGATCCGACGTCGCCGCACCCGTGTCGATCAGGATCGAATTCTTCTCCTTGACGACATTGTTGACCGCGAGTGCGACACCGGAGTTCAGCACGTCCATGAAGATGTCGACCTTCTCGACGTCGATCCATTGGCGCGCGATGGTGGTGGCGATATCGGGCTTGTTCTGATGATCGGCGGAGATCAAGTCGATCTTCCAGCCTTTGGCGGCAAGCCCGGAATCCTCGATCGCCATCTGGGCGGCAAGCGTGGAGCCCGCGCCACCGAGGTCGGAATAGAGACCGGAATTATCGGTCAGCACGCCGATCTTGACGGTCTTGTCCTGTGCCGACGCGCCGCTTGCGACGAATCCCAACGCGATGCCGAGAATAAGTGCAGAAAAATGCTGTTTCATATTTCCTCCGGGAAATCCTCTATTGAATGCCTCGGGGCGTCAGACGCCGAGATAGGTATGCAGCTTGTCCATGTTCGCAGACAGTTCCGAGTTCGCAAAACCGTCGATCACCTTGCCATGCTCGACGATGTAATAGCGGTCGGCCACGGTCGATGCGAAGCGGAAGTTCTGCTCGACGAGGAGAATCGTGAAGCCCTCCTTCTTGAGCCGCGCAATGGTGTGGCCGATCTGCTGGATGATGACGGGCGCAAGGCCCTCGGTCGGCTCGTCCAGCATCAGGAAGCTCGCGCCGGTGCGCAGGATCCGCGCGATCGCCAGCATCTGCTGCTCGCCGCCGGACAACTTGGTGCCCTGGCTGTTGAGCCGCTCCTTCAGGTTCGGAAACAGGTCGAAGATCTGCTCGAGCGGCAGTCCGCCCTCGCGGACGACCGGCGGCAACAACAAGTTCTCCCGCACGTCCAGGCTGGCGAATATCCCTCGCTCTTCCGGGCAGAACGCGATCCCCATGCGCGCGATCTTGTCGGAGGTCGCGCGAATGATCTCCTGGTTGTTGAATTTCACCGAGCCGGTGCGCTTGCCGATGATGCCCATGATCGACTTCAGCGTGGTCGTCTTGCCGGCGCCGTTGCGCCCGAGCAGGGTGACGACCTCGCCCGCGTTCACGTCGAAATCGATCCCATGCAGGATGTGGGACTCGCCGTACCAGGCTTCGAGGTTGCGGACCTGGAGGATGTTTCCGCCGCTCGCAGCCTTTGCCGGAGCCTCGGCGATCGCAGTGTCAGGCATGACCGGCTCCCAGATAGGCTTCCTTGACGCGCTCGTCCTTGGTGAGCTCGCTGTAATGGCCCTGCGCGAGCACCTGCCCGCGCGTCAGCACGGTGATGATGTCGGAGAGATTGGCCACGACGCTCAAATTATGCTCGACCATCAGGATGGTGTATTTCGCGGAGATGCGCTTGATCAGCGCCGCGATCTTGTCGATGTCCTCGTGGCCCATGCCGGCCATCGGCTCGTCCAGCAGCATCATCTCGGGGTCGAGTGCGAGCGTGGTTGCAATTTCGAGTGCGCGCTTGCGCCCGTAGGGCATCTCGACCGCAGGCGTATTGGCAAACTCGCTGAGGCCGACATCGTTCAGCAGATCACGTGCGCGATCGTTGAAGCGGTTGAGCACGGACTTGGAGCGCCAGAAATCGAAGGAGCTGCCGTGCTGGCGCTGGAGCGCGACGCGAACGTTTTCCAATGCGGTCATGTGCGGAAACACCGCCGAGATCTGGAACGATCGCACCAGTCCCATGCGGGCCACGTCGGCCGGCGCCATCGCGGTGATGTCCTGGCCCTTGTACAGGATCTTCCCGGCGGACGGCTTGAGGAACTTGGTCAGAAGATTGAAGCACGTCGTCTTGCCGGCGCCGTTCGGGCCGATTAACGCGTGAATGCTCCCACGGCGGACCTTGAGCGCAACGTCGCGGACAGCGAAGAAGCCCGCGAACTCCTTGGTCAAGCCTTCCGTTTCGAGAATGAACTCATCGGCCAAACAGATTTCCCCCTGCCCGCGCGACCCGCGTGGCTGTCCTTGTTGCTTCGGCTTTCAGGAGGCCTTGAAGCCTTCCCGGAACGCCGCCTCCGGGCGCGGAATATGCCGGAGGTGACGGGGGTTAGGCAAGGCGGAAAGCTGAGCAGATCAGGTCTCCGGCTGGGATACAAATGCTCCCTTAGTCGGAGATGTTTTGATGTCACGCCTGCCCGGCCTTCCGGTTCGCGAAAGCACCGGTCATCAAGCCGTCGTTAACGGTCTTTCGTCCCGCGCGCCAGCCTTCATAGAAAATTTTCCCGCAGCATGGATGATGCGCGGGTTTTGATCTGCCGGGAATATTGTTTTGGATTTCGCAAGCGCCGCTCCCTCCGTCGTCAAGTCGATCAGGCAGCGTGATCTCCTGAACACGTGGCTGCGACTCTATGCGCGCCAGCAGATCGCGCCGGCGATCTGGGAGTACCAGCCCGCGCGGCTCGAGGAAGAGCTGTCCGACCTCATCTATTACACGGTGGATACCTCAACTCCGGCGCCGCGCCTCGTCATCCAGAGCGAAGGCACGCGGATCTCGCGCGCCTATGGACACACCGGCAAGGGCGTGCCGCTGGATGAATATATCGGGCCGCAGCTCGTGCCCTCCGTGATGCCGATCTATTACGAATGCGTCGCGCGCGGGCTTCCGGTCTACAGCGTTGCCGATGTCGACGACATCTACGGGCGCATCGTCGCCTACGAACGACTGCTGCTGCCGTTCCTGACCGACGGCAAGGTCTGTCACATCATCGCCTCGCTCAAGACCTTCTGCGAGGACGGCGGCTTCGAGATCAAGAATCTGATGCGCGGAAATGACGCGCTGCCGCGCCAGAAATTGCGCGCCGTGATCGATCGCGACCTCTTTCATCGCGCCCCCGGCCGTATCGCGGCCGCCGACGTCGTCGAGTTCTCGGACCGGTCCGGCCCCGCCGACGCCACCGAGATCATCGAGCTGAACTAGCCTTCAGCGCGATTTGGCGCCGGCCTACTTCGTCCTGACTTCCTTGGCGTAGATGTCCGGCTTGAAGCCGACCAGCAGCTTGCCGCCGACTTCCAGCACCGGACGCTTGATCATCGATGGTTGCGCTAGCATCAATGCCAACGCCTTCTTCTCGGTGAGGCCTTCCCTGTCGGCGTCGGGCAGCTTCTTGAAGGTCGTGCCGGCGCGATTGAGCAGCGTCTCCCAGCCGAGCTTGTCGCTCCACTGCTTGAGCTTGTCCTTCTCGACGCCGGCCGCCTTGTAGTCGTGAAACTCATAGGCAACGCCATGGCTGTCGAGCCAGGCGCGCGCCTTCTTCATGGTGTCGCAGTTCTTGATGCCGTAGATGATGTTGGGCAAGACGTTCCTCGCGCATGCGTGATGCTTCGGCTGCGGCGTTGTACGAAACTCCGGTTCGCGCGACAATATTGCGAGCCAAGCTTTCGAACTCTGCCAACGGACACACCATGCACGTCACTCACGATCCCGGCGCGGCCCCGTCGCCGACCATCGACTTCAACAGCTTCCTCGCGGTCGATATCCGCGTCGGCACCATCGTCGATGCCAAACCGTTTCCGGAGGCGCGCAAGCCGGCCTGGCGGCTGTGGATCGATTTCGGCCCGGCGATCGGCGTGCGCAAGAGCTCGGCGCAGATCACCGAGAACCATCCGCTGGAGACGCTGGTGGGACAACAGGTCGCGGCCGTCGTCAATTTTCCCCCGCGCCAGATTGGGCCGGTCGTGTCGGAAGTGCTGACGCTCGGTTTCCCCGATGCCGACGGCAAGGTCGTGCTGGTGCAGCCGGGCCAGCCCGTGCCGAACGGCGGACGGCTGTTCTAGCGGCACATCATCGCGAGCCGAGCCGTCGCTTCGGCTCGCCAGCCGTTTACTCCTCCTGGTTTTCGGCCCCGGGGCCATCCGGACTTGACCAAAACCCGTCGCTCATTTAAAAATGACTGACTGATCGTTTTTTATTATAACAGCCAACAATCAGGCTGTTCCCGACGAACCACTAAAACGATCGATCAGTCAGTTATTGACGGACGCCCTGATGCCCAAGATCAGCGACAAGCAGCGTGAAGGCCGGCGGCAGCAGATCCTCGAGGCCGCCCTCGCCTGCTTCGCCGAGAACGGTTTTCACCAGACCGGCATGGCCGACATCGTGAAGCGGTCGGGGCTGAGCCATGGCGCGGTCTATCTCTACTTCCAGAGCAAGGACGACCTGATCGAGGCGCTCGCTGACGACCGGCATCGCCGTGAAGCCGTGCTCAACTCGGTCGCGCAGGGATCGGGCGATCCGATCGAAGGACTTCACGCCCTGGTCCGCGTTTACGCGCAATGGCTCACCGATCCCGCCGGCGAAGCGCGGCGGCGCGTTGGCATCCATGGCTGGGCCGAAGCGCTGCGCAACCGCCGCGTCCGCACCAGCATCGTCGAGGGCATCGAGATGCCGCGTGCCCTGATCGTGGCGCTGGTCGAGCGCGCCCAGCACGACGGCCTCGTCAAGCGCGACCTCGGCGCCGACGCCATCGCGCGCGTGTTGATCGCGATCTTCCAGGGCTTCGTGCTGCAAAAATGCTGGGGCGAGGACTTTGACCTCGATGCCTGCATGGCGGCTATCGATGCCGTGATCGACGGCTTCCGCACGACGAAGCCGGACGTCAAGCGACGAACCCGGGCTTGAGCCATGTCCTGGATTTTCGAACTGCTCGCAGGCATCGGCGTCGGCCTCGTCGGCGGCGTGACATCGGGCTTCATGGGCACGAGCCCGGGCGGCGGTCTCGTGATCTTTTCCGTTCTGCTGCTCGGGGCCGAGCAACATGTCGCCCAGGGCACGTCGCTGATCACGCAGGTCCCGCCAACCGGCCTCGCCGGTGTGCGCCGCTACTGGCAGAGCGGCAATCGCAGTCCGCTGCAATGGATCGCCTGGATCGGCATCGGATTTCTCGTCGGTGGCGCGGGCGGCGGCTATGCCGCGGCCGCCGTATCCGATGCTGTCCTGCAATGGACCTACGTCGTCTACCTCGCTCTGCTGATCGCGGCACTGCTGCTGCGCCGTGACCGCAAGGACGGCGCTGGCGCGGCCGGCGATCCCGCCGAATTGCCGTGGCTTCCGCTGTTCCTCATCGGCACGCTGGCCGGCTTTTCCTCCGGCTTCATGGGCATCGGCGGCGGCCTGGCAATCACTGTCGGCCTCGCCGCGGGCCTGCGCGTGCCGCAACATCAGGCGCAACTCGTCAGCCTCGTCTTCTCGGTGATCCCGACCAACATTCCAGCGGCGTGGATCTACTGGAGCAAGGGGCTCATGGTCGGTTGGCCGGCCGTCATCGGCATCGTTGCCGGCCTCTGGATCGGCACCGATCTCGGCGCACGCATGGCCAATGGTGTCAGCAAATCGGTGCTGCGCCGGGTCATGATCGCCCTCGTCTCGCTGATGGCGCTCTACATGACCTACAAGGCGCTGAGCTAGTTTCACGGACGCTTCGGGATGTTCAACCCGCGCTGCACGGCGGGACGTGCAAGTCCCCGTTCGAGCCACGCGGCAACCGATTTGAACCGGGTGAATTCGACGAGCTCACCGGCGCCGTAGAAACCGATGAGGTTGCGCACCCAGCCGAGCGTGGAGATGTCGGCGATGGTGTAGTCGTCATCCATGACCCATTGCCGGCCGGCCAGATGCGTCTCCATCACGCCGAGCAGACGCTTGGACTCGCCCACGTAGCGTTCGAGCGGCCGCTTGTCCTCGAACTCCTTGCCGGCGAATTTATGGAAGAAACCGACCTGGCCGAACATCGGCCCGATGCCGCCCATCTGGAAATGCACCCACTGGATGGCCTGGTAGCGGCGCGCCGCATCCTGCGGCAGCAGCTTGCCGGTCTTCTCCGCGAGATATTGCAGAATCGCCCCGGACTCGAACAGCGGCAGCGGCCTGCCGCCGGGACCGTTGGGATCGAGGATCGCGGGGATCTTGCCGTTCGGATTGAGCGACAGAAACTCGGGCGTCTTCTGGTCGTCCTTGCCGAAGTCGACGAGATGGACTTCATAGGGCAGCCCGATCTCCTCCAGCATGATCGAAACCTTGACACCGTTCGGCGTCGGCAGCGAATAGAGCTGAAGCAGCTCCGGATGCCTGGCCGGCCAGCGCTTGGTGATGGGAAAGGTGGAGAGATCGGACATCGGGACCCCGGCATCGTTCCTGAGATTGTCGCCTAATCTAGGCGAGCGGACGAACGGCACAAGGCCGATGCAGAGGTCACACGATCGTTTCGCACCGAAGTTGGATCACAGCCGCGGTAGCAAGTGACTTGTCGCGTACGCGATGTCGCGCTGCGCACGTTGCTCGATGAAGAGCTGCCCGGTGACGAGCAGAGCTCCGATGAAAACGAGAGCGAGCAGCGCGGTCGCGAATTGACTGGTATCATTCATCGCGAGAGTTCTCTGTGTTCCCTTCGCACGGGGAACGCGGGCCGAGCATCGACAGTTCCTACACATCTCAAATAAATTGCCGCTTTTTCCCGAATGCGCCTTGGCGGCCGATCGGCCTCAATAATTGATCTCCATCCGTAATCCGCGCGGATCGGTCTCGTCGTCGCCGACCGACTGCGTGCTGTCGCGCGCTGCGATCGCGCAGGCACACGCGTCGATGAGATCGTCGCGGCCAATGCCGGTGCCGTGGCGCTGCGTCAGCCATTTCCGCAAGCGTGTGAAGCCGCGTCGCTCCAGCAGCGCGATGCGTTGTTCGCGGCCTTGCGCTGACGTCTTGCTGTCGAGCCGCAGGCGGCCGGCGAGATTCCAGAAGATCAACTCCGGATGCGCCTCGCCCATCATCGCTTGCCGCGTGGGCGTCATGATCTCGTCGACCTCCCTGATCTTGTCCCTGATGTTCCAGAGCTGCGCCGACACGCCGCTGCCCTTGCCCTCGTGCGTCCAGTAGTGACGATTGGCTGTCGCCATGTCGGAAAATGTCCAGAGGTCCCGGCGCGCACCGAGAAACACGGCGGGGCCAACCAGTTCGCGGGCGCGCAAGTCGCACGTTCGATAACCGCTGGGATTCAATCCAATCGGCATGTCGATCATCGCGCGCGCATGCGGCGTCGCGAGCAAGCGCGTCAGCCCCGGCGAATAGTCGAAGCCGTGATCGCCGCGCTCGTCGATCCAGGCTCCGACCCAGCCGTAGCGAAATCCGTCGAGGCCGAGATAATTATACACGCGTACGACCGAGGCTCCGATGCGCATTCATCCCGCAGTTTCCCCTCGATGTCGCTCGAACAGGCGTTGCGCCAACATGTCTCATCTCGTCAGATATTCGCGCATCAATGCGCGGGCGCGATGCAGGCGGGCCTTGACGGTCTGCCTGGACGCGCCGAGTGCGACGGCGATTTCGTCGATGGTCATTTCCTTGACGTCGCGCATCAGCGCGACGTCGCGATAGTGCGGCGGCAGCGCTTCGAAAGCCGCAGCCACGTCGAGTCGCAGATCCGCCTCGGGCCGCGACAGCAGTGCGGCCTCCGCTTCACTGAAATCGATGGCCGGCATAAGGCCGGCCTTGCGCGCAAGCCGCAGGCATTCGCGGCGGACCACGCTGAACAGCCAGGCGGAAAACGCCAACCACGAGCGGATGGTGCCGACATGGCGGAACAGAATCCACAGCGCCTCCTGCGTCGCGTCCTCGGCATCCGCCGAGCTGCGACAGGTCGCGCGCGCGTAGCGGCGGATATCCGGCTGCGCCGTCACCAGCAGCGCCGCGATCGCCTCGGGATCGCCGAGGCGCGCAGCCTCGAACAGGTTGGGCGAGATCGCAGCCGCACTCACGACACGCCTCCTCGTCCGATCCCGGCCATCGCGCACATCGGGCAGTAACCGACGAGGCCGGTCAGCGCGAAGCCCGCGCCGCCGAGCGCGACCAGCCATGCTGCAAGCCCGGACAGATACGCGAACGCCGCAATCGCAACCGCAATTCCGAGCGCCACCCGCACCGCCTGATGCAGGCCACCAATGTTTTTCCTGTAAAATCCCATCACATCCTCCGACACGAGCCGAGGCGGAATGCCTCGCCGACAAGGAGGACGCGACGAGCGAAAAGGATTCGCGGAGGCCTGCAATTTTTTCGCGATCAGCCTCCGACCGCCTGGTAGGCCAGGCGCTTGAACTCGAAGAAGAACGGATTCCAGAAACCCATGTGGCGCTGGGCCATCAGGACGCCCGCGGTATTGGCCTGCGGGCAGATCCACCAATGAGTGCCGGCAAGGCCACCCCATTGGAATTCACCGGTGGAATTCGGGGGATCGAACGGCGTCGGCGCGAAGGTGACCGCGCCGCCGAGACCAAACCCCTTGCCGGGTATCGGCCCGAGATTGGCGAAACGGATGGTCTGCCCTGCGGGCAGCTGGTTCGTCATCATCTGCCGCAGCGTCTCCGGCTTCAGCAGCGTATCCGACCCCGGCACCAATGCGCGCACCAGCGCGAGCATGTCCGGCAGGGTCGAGACCAGGCCGCCGCCGCCCGAGAGCCGCGGGAACGGACGGCGATAGGCCTGCGGATAAGGCAGATTGTCGGCCCGCGTCAGGCCGGGCTTCATCGGATCGAGCACGTCGGCGCCGGTGTAGAGCGCGACCAGCCTGCCCTGCTGCGCTTCAGGCACGTAAAATCCGGTGTCGGTCATGCCGAGCCGATCGAAAATACGCGCCTTGAGGAAGGCATCGAGCGATTTTCCGGAGACAACCTCGACGACGCGGCCGAGCACGTCGGTCGCCACTGAATATTCCCAGCCGTTGCCGGGATGATAGGACAGCGGCAGATCGGCGAGCTTGTCGATCATGTCGGTCAGCGGCGTCAGCGGATTGAGCACGCTCGCCTCGTTGTAACCCCTGAACAGCACCGTGCCGGGATCGAAGATGCCGTAGCTGAGGCCGGAGGTGTGGGTCAGGAGCTGGCGGATCGTGATCGACCCCTTCGCCGGCTCGACATCGGCAAGACTCGACGCGCCCTGCTTCAGCACCTTGCGATTGCCGAGCTGCGGCAGGAATTTTTCGACAACGTCGTCAAGCCCGATGCGGCCCTCTTCCACCAGAAGCATGATCGAGCACGTGATGAAGATCTTGGTATTCGAAAACGCGCGGAAGATGTGGTCGGGCCGCAGCGCGGTCTTCGCTTCGCGGTCGGCAAGCCCGACGCATTGCTGGTCAACGACCTCGCCGCCGCGCAGCACCGCCCAGGACACGCCGGGAATGATCTCCTGATCGACGTAGCGCTGCATCGCCGTCCGCACGGCGGAAAAATCGCTTGTCCTGGCGTCCATGTGTCTCCCCCAATTGTGGTTCGGACGGATATAGCGTGAATTCGAAGGAAATGAAGGGCGGCACCTGAGGGAGCCTATCCCTCCTTCATGAACGCAGTGACGTACAGGCGCCGCCGAATCCGCATGCCCTGTCGCTGGTACAGCGCGATCGCAGATGTATTGCTCGAGAACACGTGCAGGAACGGAATTTCGCCGCGCGCCTCGATCCGGCGCGCGACCGCCGCGAGCAGCGCCTGCGCGTAGCCACGCCCGCGGTATTCCGGATGCACGCAGACGGCCGTCATCTCGACGAACTTTCCCGGCTTCATCCGCTCGCCCGTCATCGCGACCAATTCGCCGCCGTCGCGGATGCCGAGGAACGTGCCGAGCTCATGCGTCCGCAGCGCGAATGGCCCGGGCTTGGTCAGCTCCGTCAGCGCCATCATGGCGGAGACGTCGCCGGCGCCCAATGTGACGATCTCGGCATCGCGGAGCGGACTGTCGGCAGGCGAGCCGATCATCTGCTCGCCGGTCTCGGCGAGCACGACCTTGAAACCGGCGGGCATTTCGACCGGCTCCGGCGTGAACAGCGCGGCAACCTGCGAACCCGACAGGAGATCACGGAGCGCAGCAAAGCTTGCCGGGGACATGTCGACCATGTCGGCAAACGGCGTCATGTCCACGGGATAGCGTAGCGCCCGCGGACCGCCCTCCGCCAGATGCTTCTGGCTCGTTGTCAGCGCGCTCCAGATCGGGCGATCCAGCAGCGCCTCATCGCTGTCGGACATCGGCCTAGTCCTTGTCGAAGCTGACGATGACAGCCGCATTGGCGATGAGGATGGGGTCGTTGGCCACTTCCGTGGCCGAGGGAATCTCCAACCCGCCCTTGACCGCGTTGACGGTCACCGTGCCGTAGGGCAGCTCCTTCGCAACGGCTTCCTTGTCCACCGCCTCAGGATTGGGCACTCCGATCGTGACATCGACGAACATGTCGTTCGCGGTCTTGCCGATCATCCGGAAGAAACCGAGGCTCGAATGCCTGATCGCATCCGACACCGCCCGCTTCGCCGCCTTGGTGGCGTCCCTGCCGTGGACGTCGACGCCCATGCCCATCTCGGTGACACAACGAACGCGAGTCATTTCATATTCCTGTGGTTGGTTGAGTGATCAAGAGTGTGGGGGATCAGTGATCGCGACACAAGTACGGTAGACATATTCGGGCCAAGTCCTCGCTACATACTCCGTCATTGCGAGCGCAGCGAAGCAATCCAGAATCTTTCCGCGGAGGTAGTCTGGATTGCTTCGCTGCGCTCGCAATGACGACGTGGAAATAGCTTCGCCCCATCACATCACGCCTTCGACGTCTCATGCGCCCGCAGCTCGTCGACCAGCACCCGCACGTTCTCCGAATAGTCGATCGGGACCACGACCAGGTGCACGCCGCCTTCCTTGAAGGCCGCATCGAGCGTCGGGCCGAAGCTGTCGATGCTGGCGATACGATGCCCCTTGGCGCCATAGGCCTTCGCGTAGAGGACGAAATCGGGATTGCCAAAGGTCATGCCGTAATCGGCGAAATGATCGACCGCCTGCTTCCAGCGGATCATGCCGTAGGCGTTGTCCTCCAGCACCAGCACGACCAGGTTGAGCTTGAGACGGACGGCGGTCTCCATCTCCTGGCTGTTCATCATGAAGCCGCCGTCGCCGGCGACCGCGAGCACGCGGCGGTCGGGATAGAGCATCGCGGCCATCATCGCCGACGGCAGGCCGGCGCCCATGGTCGCCAGCGCGTTGTCCAGCAGCAGCGTGTTGGCGACGCGGGTGCGGTAGTTGCGCGCGAACCAGATCTTGTACATGCCGTTGTCGAGCGCGACGATGCCGTTCTCCGGGATCACCTGGCGGATGTCGTGCACGATCCGCTGCGGCGTCGGCGGCCAGCGCGCCTCGGTGGCGCGGTCGGCGATATGCGCGAGGATTTTCTCGCGCAATGGCAGGAGCGCTGCCGCCTGCGGCAGCCTGCCTTCGAGGCGGTCCGCCAGCAACTCCAGGCTCGGGCCGACATCGCCGACGACCTCGGCATCCGGGAAATAGACCTGCTCGACGCTCGCCGACGTGTAGCTGACGTGAATCACCTTCGGGCCCGACGGCCCCATGATGAAGGGCGGCTTCTCGATCGGGTCATGACCGATCGCCACGATCAGATCGGCGGCGTCGATCGCGTCATGGACATAGTCGCGCTCGGACAGCGCCGCGGTTCCCATATAGAGATTGGTCCCGCCGGGCACGGTGCCCTTCCCCATCTGCGTGGTGAAAAAGGGAATGCCGGTTCGCCGCACGAAGCTCGCAATGCCGTGGGTCGATCGTGGCCGGCTGGTCGCAGCGCCCATCATCACCAGCGGATGCGTTGCAGCGAGAATCATCTCGGCGGCACGATCGAGCGCGGCGCGATGGGCGACCGGAATTTCGATCGGATGGACCGGGATCACGGGAACGGCCGGCACTTCGTCGCCCGCGATGTCCTCGGGCAGTTCGAGATGCACCGGCCCCGGCCGCTCCTCCATCGCAACGCGAAAGGCATCGCGCACCACGGTCGGGATGCTGGAGGCGCTGATGATCTGCCGCGACAGCTTTGTCAGCGGCTTCATGGTCGCGACCACGTCCACGATCTGGAAACGCGCCTGCCGGCTGCTCATGATCGGCTTCTGGCCGGTGATCAGGATCATCGGCATGGCGCCGAGATGCGCATAGGCCGCCCCCGTAGACAAATTGAGCGCTCCGGGGCCGAGCGTCGAGAGACAGACGCCGGGCTTGCCGGTCAGCCGGCCATGGGTGGCAGCCATGAAGGCGGCCGCCTGCTCGTGGCGGGTCAGGATCAGCTCGATCTTGGAGGTGCGGAGCGATTCCACGAGATCGAGATTTTCCTCGCCGGGAACGCCGAAAATGCGGTCGACGCCCTCGTTCTCCAGCGCCGCGACGAACAGGTCCGATCCCTTCACCTTGCGTTCCTGCCCGCTCATGTCGCCTCCGCTCGCTGTTCTGGTCCCGTGTTCCACGGTAGCGGGCGCATGGTAGCGGTCTACGGCGCAGGCACAACTCACAATGCGGCGTGGTCTGTGATGTGCAGTGCGTCCTCCATACTCCGCTGTCATGCCCCGGCTTGACCGGGGCATCCAGTACGCCGCGGCCTCTCGGTCAACTCACTGCTGTCTCTGGATACTGGATCGCCCGATCAAGTCGGGCGATGACAGTTGAGAATGTGGCGCGCAGCTCGACTTACATCGTCATTGCGAGCGCAGCGAAGCAATGACGGAGCAAGGGGCAGCGCTTGCTCAACTCGCATCTCGGTTCGCGGACATAAATCCGCATCCCCGCGGCTTGTTTCGCCCGAGCTTTGCTTCATCTCGACACCCTCCTCTGTCAGAGGGCGCAGGGAAGGCCGGGTGCCGGCTGGCACCCGCGGTCCACTGTGCGAAAGTTGCGCTACAGGAAGCTGCACAGCGGCATACAGGTGAAGCCCAACACACGGCCTTCCCTGCGCAGTGGTTTGACGGTGCCGAGCTCTCCCCGGGGAGCGATGCACTATTGCCCCCGTCGCCTTGCGGATCGCTGATGCGCGTGCCCGGTCGGGCCGCCGCATCACCGCAAGACTTGGCGCACAGACCCCGGGCGCCAGGACGACACGGTTTTGCCGTACGCAGATCACACCGGTCGTGTACGCGACGTCTTTCGCTCACGGTTGCCCGCCCTGCGAAGCTCTTCGCGCCGATGTGACTAGCGTCCACCGCAGCTCACCCCGCATGTCGTGACGATCGCGATACGCCCCTCTGACCGGGATGAGGTGCGGCACGAATACGCCAAAGCCGAATTTCGGTAAAGTGGAATATTTTTGCTTGAGTGGATTGACCCGCAGCTTGGGTGTTTTGCCCGTCGGGCAACGCAAGGTCTTGTAGCCCGGATGAGCGAAGCGACATCCGGGATTCGTGCGAGCGGCGGTCCCGGATATCGCTTCGCTCATCCGGGCTACGGGAAAACGGATAGCTTCACTTCACCTTCAGCGACAGCTCGGTGCCGCCCTTGAGCGGCAGCGTCATCGAGACGAAACCATTCTTGGGATCGCGGATGAAATCGAGGTAGTCGGGCTCGGCGTTGTCGTTCATGACGTAGCCGCCGTTGCGCAGCTGCGGCGCGACGATCTCGATCACCTCGCGGGCCAGCGACGGACCTCCCTCGCCCGGCCAGCCGTCGATCAGGACGAAATCGACGGGGCCACCGAGATCGCGCAACGTTTTCCGCGCATCGCCCTCGCGGATCTCGGCGTAGCCGGCAAGACCCGCTTCAGTGAGATTGCGCCTCGCGGTTTCGACCTTGGCCGGCACGATCTCCGAGCCGATCACGGTGCCGCCGCCATTGTCGCGCAGCGCCGCCGCGAAATAGAGCGTGGACATGCCGACCGAGGTGGCGAACTCCGCCACGCGCGTAGCGCGCAAGCCGCGGCACAAGAGGTAAATCAATTCGCCCTGCTCGGGATGGATCGAAAAGCCCTGCTCGGCATAGGCGTGCGGATCGCGGCTGTTGAAACCGCCCCGCGGGCCACCGCCGGGCGGCCGCTGCCGCGCGCCTTGCAGGCGCGCGATCACGGCGTTGACGCGCGGGTCTTGAATCGGGCTGTGGGGCCGATCATTCATATGTTGCTTCCTTTGCAGTCCGTCACTTCCCGAGAATTTCCGCCGCGGCGCGGTCCAGGATCGCAGCGATGCGGCTTGCTTCAGTGGCATCGCTGCCGTGCTTGCTACGCAGCGCGCGCTTGAGATTGTGGCGAGCCCGATGCAGCTCGTCCGAGGCGCCGCCGTCGAGATCGCTGACGCCGGCGAAGGCCTCGCGTACCTCGTCCATGCGGCGCCCGATCCGCGACAGCGCCTGAAGGATCGCGTCCGCGGTCGCACGCTGCTCAGTGAGATGCGCCTCGCCCTGCGGCGTGATGCTGTAGAGCTTGCGGCCGCCATCCTGTTCGACGCCGGCGTGGCCGACCTCTTCGAGATAGGTCAGCGCCGGATAGATCACGCCGGGGCTCGGCGTGTAGAACCCGTCGGAGCGCTCCTCGATGATCTTGATCAGCTCATAGCCATGCGCCGGCTTTTCGGCCAGCAGCGCCAGGATCACCAGTTGAAGGTCCTGCGACGAGAGTCGTCGCGCCCCCGGAAAATCGTCGCCGCCGCGCCCGAAGAAACCGTGCCCGCCGCGGCCGAAACGATGCCGCCCGCCGCCGTGCCGGCCCATGGCGAAGGCGAAGCGGAACTCATGATCATCCCGGCCGTGTCTGCCGTCGTTCTTGTCTCGAAACATATCTTACGTCTCCGTTGTTAGATATATCGTAAGATATGTTTTGAGATGCGATGCGCAAGGCACGGGTCCGTGACTTGTCTCACGGCTCGTTTCACCAGCAAAATCAGCGGACGAGCTTGACATCCCTCTGCCATACCGCTGGTATGTCAGTTATGCCCACTACCTCCCTCGACCGCGACCGCGCCTATTCGCTGCTCCGCGATCTCGTCATCTCCGGCGAGTTCGCGCCTGACGAACCCCTCTCCGAACGCAGCCTGTCGAGCCGGCTGGCGCTGGGCCGCACCCCGATCCGCGAGGCGCTGAAGGCGCTCGCCAAGGACGGCCTGCTCACCATCCATCCGATGCGCGGCACCTTCCTGCGCCAGATGTCCTTTGACGACCTGCGCGAAATCCATGAATTGCGGCTCGCGCTCGAGGGCATGGCGGCCTATCTCGCCGCGACGCGCGGGCCGACGGAGCCGCTGCGAAACTGTGCGGAAGAGTTGCGCAGCATCCAGTCGCGCGCGAGCCTCGATGTCGAGGAGGCGCAGCAGGTCGGCTGGGCCTTCCACGACGAACTGTTTCGCGCGACCGGCAACGGCCGGCTGGCGCAATCCTACGACAATCTGCGCGCGCAGAGCGGCCTCGCCCTCCAGAAGATGCGGCAATACAGCGTCGAGCGCACGCGCCAGGCCGTGAGCGAGCATCTCGATATCTACGCGGCCGTCGAGGCGCACGACCCTGACGCCGCGCAGCAGCGCATGTGGCGACATCTGTCGTCCGCGTTCGAGGCGCGCCTCACCGCGCTGGGCGCGATCCGCACGCAATATCCGGGACAAGGAGACCATCACGCATGATCCGGCCGCTGTTCAGATTGCCACTCGTGTTCCAGATGCTGCTCGGATTGGTGCTGGGCCTCGGCGTCGGCCTGCTCTGGCCGGATTTCGGCGCGGGCCTGCGCCCGATCGGCACCGCCTTCGTCGAGGCGGTGAAGATGATCGTCATTCCCGTGGTGTTCGCAGCCGTCACGCTCGGCCTCTATCGCATGGGGAGCGAGTTGAAGGTTTTGGGGCGCGTCGCCGCGATCAGCCTCGGATATTTCTACCTCGCGACCGTGGTCTCGATCCTGATCGGCCTGCTCCTCAACGCCGCCTTCCATCCCGGCGCCGGCGCACCGCTGGCCGCGACCGGCAAGGTGCCGCAGAACCTGGCGGTGTCGGTCGACTGGATCAAGTTCTTCATGGACATGATCCCCTCCAACATCGTCGCGGCGATGGCCGAGCAGAAGATCTTGCCGACGCTCGTCTTCGCCATTCTGTTCGGCCTGGCCCTCGCCTCGGTCGGCAAGGTCGGCGAGCCCATGGTCGCCGTGCTCGAGGCGGTGATGGCGGCGATGTTCAAGATCACCAAATGGATCACCTCGCTCGCCCCGATCGCCATCTTCGCCGTGATGGCGTGGCTGTTCGCGACCCAAGGCCTAGCCACCGTGCTCGCGCTCGCCAAACTCGTCGGCGTGATGTATCTCGGCCTCGCGATCATGGTCGCGATCTTCTGGCTGATGCTGCTTGCCATCGGCGAGAAGCCGCTCGCCGTCACCAAGGCGGTGATGGAGCCGATGATCCTGGCCTTCTCCACCCGCTCCTCGGAAGTGACCCTGCCGCTGCACATGGAGAAGCTGCGGGCGATGGGCGCCTCCGAGCGCATCGTCTCGGTGGTTCTGCCGCTCGGCTATGCCTTCAACCGCGACGGCGCCATCATGTATTTCGCCCTCGCCGTTACTTTCCTCGCCGAAGCCTACGGCGTGACGCTGACCTGGTCGACGCTGTTCACCATCGTCATGGTCACGACCATCGCGAGCAAGGGCAGCGCCAACGTCCCCTCCGGCGGGCTCGTCGCCATCGCCATGGTGCTGTCGGCGATCGGGCTGCCGATCGAGGCGCTCGCGGTCATCGCCGGCGTCGATGCCTTCCTCGACATGGGCCGCACCGCGATCAACGTGTTCGGCAATACGGTCGCGGTGAAGCTGGTTGAGAAGTTTGCCGGCGACATGGCCGCCGACGAGGTGCAGCCGGTTGCGGCCAACCTGCAAACGCAGGACGCGTGATGGCCGCGGAGCAGTCTTATGTCGATCTGCGCAGCGACACCGTCACGCTGCCGACGGCGGCGATGCTGGAGCGCATGCAGCGCGCCCCGCTCGGCGACGACGGCCGCGAGGGCGATCCGACCGTCCGCACGCTCGAAGAACGCGGCGCCGCCTTGATCGGCAAGGAAGCTGCCCTGTTCGTGCCGAGCGGCACGATGGGCAATCTCCTGGCGATGCTCGCCCATGCCGAGCGCGGCGCGGACGTCTTCGCCGATCGCGGCGCGCATCTGCTCAACTCGGAGCTCGGCAGCGTCGTGACGATCGCGGGGCTGGTGCCGAAGCCGATGCCGGGCCGTCGCGGCGCGATGGACGAAGCAGCGCTTGCGGACGCGATCCGCGGCTCGGAACGTCCCGGCCTGATCGCGATGGAAACGACACACAACGGCGCCGGCGGCGCCGTGCTGCCCCTGCCGCACATGATGCGAATTCGTGCGCTCGGACAAAGCAACGGGATTCCCGTGCATCTCGACGGCGCCCGCCTCTTCAATGCCTCGGTCGCGCTCGGCGTGACGGCGGCACGGATCGCCGAGCATGCCGACAGCGTGATGATCTGCCTGTCCAAGGGACTGAGCGCGCCGGTCGGCAGCCTGCTGTGCGGCAGCGCGGCGTTCGTCGCGCGGGCGCGGGCCTTGCGAAAACTCGTCGGCGGCACCATGCGCCAGTCCGGCATCGTCGCGGCCGCGGGCCTCGTCGCGCTGGAGACGATGATCGAGCGCCTCTCCGAAGATCACGCGGCGGCAAGACGGCTCGCCACCGCCTTGAGCTGGCTCGACCCGGCGCTTGCCGATCCCGACCAGGTGCAGACCAACATCCTGCGCATCGACGTCTCTGCAAGCGGGCGCGAGGCCACCGCATGGGCCGAGGGCGTGAAGCGGCACGGCATACTGGTGCAGGCCAGCGCCCCCTCGCAGCTCCGGCTCGTCACCCATCGCCACATCGACGAAGCGGCGGTGGACCGCACCATTGCCGCCTTCGCGGCGCTCGGCCGCTAGCGCGCGCATTGCAAGCAGCAAGCGCGCCCATTGCAAGCCGCGCGCGGCGTGCTATCGCTCGCATCATGACTCCGAAAAGCTTCGAAGCGCGCTGCCTGCGCCTGCCCGCCGCCACCAAGGTGGTGCAGTGGGAGGGCACCTCCGTGTTCAAGGTCGGCGGCAAGATGTTCGCGCTCGGCGGTGGCTTTGCCGCAAGCTCCGGCGGCTACATGTTCAAGGTCTCGGACATGGCCTATGCGATCCTGATCGAGCACGGCGTGGCACGTCCGGCGCCGTATCTGGCCCGCGCCAAATGGGTGCAGCTCGTCAGCAACAACGCCCTGCCGGATGCCGAGCTCACCGCCTATCTGGCGCAGGCCCATGCGCTGATCGTGGCCAAGCTGACGCGCAAATCGCGCAAGCTGCTGGGGCTGGAGTGAATACAAGCGGCCGCCGCCGCGTGAGCAAGCCTATGTGCTGGGCTCGTCCCTCTCCACAACGTGATGAGATGATCCTCATCCCCCATTGGCGCGATGCTGCACCGCAACTAGCTCAGAGGAAACCCCATTTCAGATGGAGAGTTCCATGACCAAGTCCAGCACTGCATCCACCAAGACCCATCGCTACGAGCTGATGCGCGGCGAAGGCGCCGATTTCGTCGCCTATCAGCGCCGTGAGAGCGGGATCTGGCAGACCCTTGCGACGTGGATGATTCCGCGCGCAATCTGCAATTAGATCGGCGCCCACGTCGTTGATATTTACGTCGGAGGCAGTCGTCGCGTCCGAACGCGCGCCGCGTTTTGATCAGCGCTGATTTCAGAAATCGACGGCAACCTCGCCGAAGCCCGCCAGGCGCGCACGGACGCTGGCGCCCTCTTGTGCGAAGATCATGCCGGTGCACGAACCGGTCGTGACGATGTGGCCCGGCAAGAGAGGCGCGCCTCGCTCGGCACAATGGCGAACGAGCCAGCGCAGCAGACGCCAGATGTCGCCTGCCGGATTGCCGCCTGTCGTTCGCTTACTGATGTCATCGCCGATAGAGATGTGCGCCTCGACGCTCCTCAGATCGATGGAAGCAGGGCTGACTGTCGAGGCTGGTCCGATCAGCAGCGCCCCGTGGCTCTGCAAATCCGCGAGCTGGGCCAAGGCCGCGCTGTTGGTCCAATCCTCGAGGCGCGTCTCGACCACCTCGATGACGGGATACGCGGCATCAAAGGCGCGAGCCAATTCGCGATCGGGCAAAGCAGCATCGTCGATCGTGAGCCCGCGCCCGACCCGGAGCGCGACTTCCGCTTCCACACCTCGCAGCAATCCCGTCCCCAGTCGCACGCCGGAGGCAAGCAGACACGACGCGGGCAGCGGCGCGCAGATAGGCTCGGCCTCCGGGTTCGACGCCCCGACCTTCCAGCCGCCGGCCGGGCCGATCCGGGCAAGCGTGGCATCCTGGATCGCGTAGGCGGCGGCACGATCCGATGGCAGAATATCGCGCCAGGAGACCGGCCCGCTGCTTCGGGCTGCGACCAACCGCTCCGCCACTTCACTCGCGTTGCTCACGATGTCCTCCCCTCGTGTATTCCAGCCTCGCCGACAGGCGCTCCAAGAGGAAAGTTCTGCTCGAATTCCCGACCCAATGCCAGCACGGCGGCGTCAGCTCCCTTCGGGCCAAGCAACTGGAAGCCGGTTGGCAGCTTCGACACCCATCCGCAAGGTAGCGCGAGCGCGGGCAAACCAGCGGCGTTGGCGATGGCGGTGAAGACGGCGTGCCCGCGCGGCCCGACCGCCTGACCTGCGATCGTTTCCGGGTAGGGTCGGTCGGCAGGCCAGGGCAAAGCCGCAGTGGCGGGCGTGAGGATCGCGTCGTAGGAAGCAAACAGCGCATCCAACCGCCGTTTGAGCCCCTCAATCGCATTGACGAGGTTGAACAGGGCGGTCGCCCGGGCCGAGCGGCCCTCTTGCAGGGCAGCGCGAGCCGCCTCGCCGCACATCAACTGCTCCGGCTGCGTCCCGTGGCGAAGGCCGAGTTCAGGCCAGCGTGCGCCATCTTCAAACAGCCAGGCCAGACCGATCGCTGAAAGCTGCGGCCACAAGTCGTTGATCTCTTCGGCGAGGTCGAATGACGCCCTGGTCTCGACGAAATGTCCTATCGCTTCGAAGCGCTGCGCAGCCCTTTCGACGGCATCCGCGATACCCGCATCGACGGGCGCGCCCGAAAAGCTTGGCGCATACAGGATTCTGACCTTTTTCGAAGCGGCGGCGAGTTGCTGCCCGGCCAGCGTCTCCGTGAAGCTGGCGACATCCGCAACGTTTCGCCCGATTCCGCCGACCACCTCGTGCCCCCAAAATATCTCCGGCAGACCACCGTGCCGCTTCACGAGCCCGGCGGAGGGCTTGAATCCGACGAGGCCGCAATGCGAGGCCGGCCGCCGTATTGAACCGCCGCCGTCGGTCGCCAGCGCCAGCGGTCCGCAGAAGGCGGCAACAGCGGCTGCCGCGCCGCCCGAGGAACCACCGGGCGTCAGCGATAAAGCGTGCGGGTTGAACGTGGTGCCTTTCAGGGCATTTGCGGTATGGCCCTGCATCGCGAACTCCGGCAGGCTGGTCTTTGCGAACAGCACCGCGCCCGCCGCCCGTATCCTGGCCACCGGATCCTCGTCCTCAGTCGCGACGAAGCCGCGCATCAGCTCGCTGCCCCACGTGGTCGGCATGCCCGCGACATGCAAATTGTCCTTCACCGAAACCGGGACCCCGTCGAGGGCGCCAAGCGGTTTTGCCACCGCCCAGCGCCTGCGGCTTGCTTCGGCCGATCGCAGCGCGTCGGCCTCACTGACGTGCAAGAAGGCGTTGAGCGATTGATCGCAAGTCCGTGTGCGATCCAGGCAATCCTTGATGACGTCGACCGGCGTGAACGCGCGCTCTGCATAGCCCTGGATCAATTGCGCGACATCGAGATGCCAGAAATGGGTCATGCGGAATTATCGTTTTAGGGGCCGGTCGGGGCGATAGCATGTTGGGCCAGTCTTGTATACAAGAATGACGCAACCGTGTCAGAATATGCCCTCATGCGAGACAAGCGATGACCTCAGCCCTGCAGATCAGCGATCGACTGTTGGACGCCATCCTGGCGAAGAAGCTGGAGCCGGGAAGCCGCCTCGGCGAGCAGCAACTGGCCGAGTTGTTCGGATGCAGCCGCACCATCGTACGCGAGGCGCTGGTGCGGCTCGAAACACGAGGCCTCGTTTCGGTCAGCGCCCGCCGCGGATGGTACCTGCTGGAGCCGACAGAAAAACAGGCAGCCGAAGCGTTCGCGGCGCGACTCGTGATCGAGACCGGGCTGTTGCGTGGCGCCGGCCCACTGGGTGCGGCGGAGCTTCGCCTCCTGCGGGATCATCTGCGGCGTCAATCGCAGGCAATCAAGGGTTCTGACGTCGGACTGAGAAGCTTCATCCTCGGCGATTTCCATGTCTGCCTTGCCCGCTGCCTCGGCAACGAGCTTCTTGCCCAGACTTTGCGCGATCTCACCGTTCGCACGGCGCTGATCGCCGCGCACCATCAGACACAAGGCGAAGCCAGGCGATCGTTCGACGAGCATGTCGGGATCGTCGCGGCCCTGGAGGCGCAGGACATGTCGCTCGCGGAACGGCGCATGGGCGTCCATCTGCGCACCTGGAAGGAAAAGCTTCGCCTCACCTCTGGCAGCGATCCGCTGGCGATGTTGCGCCAGGCCTTGTCGCCGATCGATCCTGTGGAACAAGACTTGCATACAAGATTGGCCAAGGGGGCGCGATCCAATCGTCGCACCGCCAAGTCGCGTCCAGTCAGCAAGGAGAAATCGTGATGCAGGTTTCAAGGCGTGGTTTTTCGATCGGCTTCGCCGTCATTCTCTCGGTATTTGTCGCCGCGCAGGCCTCGGGACAGACAGCGCTTGACGGCATTGTCCGCAGCAAGGTGGCCCGGATTGCCATTCCGACGGACTTCCCGCCCTATGGCTTCGTCGGTTCCGACATGCAGCCGCAGGGTCTCGATATCGACATGGCACGACTGATCGCCGGGAAACTTGGCGCGACGGTGGAGCTAATCCCGGTCACGACTGCCAACCGCATTCCCTATCTTCAGACCAGGAAAGCCGATTTCGTCATCTCGACGCTCGGCAAGAATCCGGATCGCGAGAAAGTCATCGACTTCACGGTCGCCTACTCGCCGTTTTTCATCGGCGTGTTCGCTCCCAAGGCGATGGAGCTGAAGGCACCAGAAGCGCTGGCTGGGAAATCGATCGCTGTGACGCGCGGCTCGGTGGATGATTCCGAACTGACGAAGGTCGCGCCTCCGACCGCCGAGATTCGCCGGTTCGAAGACAACAACGCCACGATTTCCGCCTTCGTCGCCGGCCAGACCCAGGCGGTCGCGACCAGCGCGCAAGTCGCCGCGGCGATGATCACCAAGAACCCGCAACTCGGCGCCGAATACAAATTCCTGCTCAAGGACAGTCCGAACTTCATCGGCGTCGGCAAGGGTGAGGACGCGCTGCGCGCCAAACTCAACGAAATCATCCTCGCAGCCAAGGCTGACGGCACCCTCGAGGCGCTCTCGCGGAAATGGCTCGGCAGGTCCACCGGCAAGCTGCCGGAGTGAGCCGGGCCGTGGTCGATCTCGATTTTGGGGCTATCCTTTTCGACTGGCGCATGCTCGCCAAGGGCGTCGCATGGACGCTTGGATTGACCGCGGCTTCCGCGACCGGAGGACTTGCGCTGGGCGTTGGATGCGCCTGGGCGCGCATTCATGGACCGGTCTGGTTGAAGGCCGTGACGGGTGCTTACGTCGAACTATTCCGCAACACGCCGTTCATCGTGCAGCTCTTCTTCATCTTCTTCGGCCTGCCGGCGGCAGGATTCCGGCTGTCGCCGGAGGCCGCGTCCATCCTCGCAATGGTGGTGAATCTCGGCGCTTATGCCACCGAGATCATCCGCGCCGGCATCGAGGCGACACCGCGCGGTCAGGTCGAGGCCGCCTTGAGCCTGGCGCTTTCGCCGATGCAGACCTTCTTTCACGTCGTGCTGCCGCCGGCGCTGCGCAAGATCTGGCCTGCACTCGTCAGCCAGATCATCATCGTGATGCTTGGCTCATCGGTGTGCGGGCAGATATCAACCGAGGAGCTGAGCTTTGCCGCCAATTTGATCCAGAGCCGCAACTTCCGGGCCTTCGAAGCCTTCATCGTCGCCGCCCTGATCTATCTCGCTCTGTCGATCGTTCTGCGGCGATTGCTCAATTGGTTCGGCCCACGCTTCCTGTTTGGAGACTGAGGGCATGGTTGAATTCACGCTATGGGATATTGTGCGTAACCTGCTGCTCGCCGCGCGCTGGACAGTGGGCCTGTCACTGATTGCCTTCATCGGCGGAGGCTTCGTCGGTTTCTCCCTCCTGATTGCCCGCCTGACGTCCTCGGACGCTGCCCGCCGTCTCGTTAGCCTCTATATCCAGCTGTTCCAGGGCACTCCGCTTCTGATCCAGCTCTTCCTCGCCTATTTCGGCCTGGCGCTGTTTGGCGTCCAAACCTCGGCGTGGACCGCCGCGGCGCTGGCGCTGACCGCCTATACGAGTGCTTTTCTGAGCGAGATCTGGTTCGGCTGCGTCGCCTCCGTTCCGCGTGGCCAATGGGAGGCGGCCCGAAGCCTGGCTCTCACTTTTGGGGAGCAGTTGCGTCACGTCATCCTCCCTCAGGCGCTGAACATCGCGATTCCCCCAACCGTTGGGTTTCTGGTCCAGGTCATCAAGGGCACGGCGCTCGCCTCCGTCATCGGCTTCGTCGAACTGACCAAGGCCGGAGGCATGATCACCAACGCAACCTTCCGGCCTTTCACGGTCTATGCCGTGGTCGCACTGATCTATTTTGCCCTGTGCTATCCGATCAGCCTTACCGCTCGCGCGCTCGAAAGGACGCTCCATGCCGCCCATCGTTGAGATCGCCGCGCTCTACAAGTCCTTTGGAGAAACACAGGTCCTCAGAGGCGTTGACCTGAACGTGGAGCCCGGCGAGGTGATCGCGATCATCGGCAGGAGCGGCTCGGGCAAATCGACCCTCCTGCGCTGCATCAATGGGCTGGAGCGCTTCGACAGCGGCGCAATCCTGATCAAGAACAAGCAGATCGATCATGACAGCGCGACTGCGATGCGTGAGCTACGCCAACAGGTGGGGATGATTTTTCAGAGCTTCAACCTGTTTCCCCATTTGAACGTCGGGCGCAACATCATGTTGGCCCCGAAGCTCGTCAAGAAGCGCGCAGCGCGACAAGGCGAAGAGCAGGCACGCGCCCTGCTCGCACGCGTCGGTCTGGAGGAGAAATTCGACGCGATGCCCGACCGCCTTTCGGGCGGCCAGCAACAGCGCGTCGCCATCGCGCGCGCGCTTGCCATGGAACCGGCCGTGCTCCTGTGCGACGAGATCACCAGCGCGCTCGATCCCGAGCTCGTTGGAGAGGTTCTGCTTGTCGTCGAAAGCCTCGCCAGGGAGGGCATGACGCTGATGATGGTGACCCACGAGATCGGCTTTGCGCGCAAGATCGCCGATCGCCTCATCTTCATGCATCAGGGCAAGGTCCATGAGATGGGACCGCCCGAGGAGCTCTTTGCCAATCCCAGGACTCCCGAGCTTCGGCAATTTCTGTCATCGCTCCACAATTAATACGCAACTAAAGCGGCCGCCGACGGCCGATTTGCTGATGCGCTAGTCGTCGCCCTTCGTCGCGCGCAGCAGATTGTCGCGCAGGCGGCTCACCGTCTTCTGCACCACCGGAAACTCGTCGCCGAGGCCGGTCGCCTCGATCAGGGTCCCGCTGAGGTCCTGCTCGATCAGCTTGCGGCCGGCCGGCGTCAGGCTCACCCGCACCTGCCGCTCGTCGGCGGGATCGCGGTGGCGCTTGATGTAGCCCGTCTGCTCGAGCTTCTTCAGGATCGGCGTCAGCGTGTTGGATTCCAGGAACAGCTTCTCGCCGAGCGCGCTGACGGTCTGCTCGTCCTCGTCCAACAGCGCCACCATCGCGATGTACTGGGTGTAGGTCAGGCCGACCTTGTCCAGCAGCGGCTTGTAGGCGCGGCCGAAGGCGAGATTGGCCGAATAGATCGCAAAGCACAGGAAATTCGACAGTTTCCGGCCTTTGCCGGCGGCTTTGGGGGAACGGGCCACGGGAACCTCCGCAATTCGTGATCTGCCCACCGATATAAATCGCATCCGATTAAATCGGAAGAGCTTGACCGGCGGATGCATAGGGTTTATTTCACACCGCATCCGATTAGATCGGATACGATCTATATCAATCCTGAAAGGACCCCGCCATGTCATCCGCTGCCAAGCTTCTCTTTACCGGCAAGACCCACGTCACCTCAGGCTCCGACGGTGCCGCGCACTCCAGCGACGGCTTCCTCGACATCAAGCTGGCGCAGCCGCATCCGGCGGCCGAAAACCTGTTCGCCGCCGCCTGGTCGGCCTGCTACCTCGGCGCGCTCGGGCTCGCCGCCGCCCAGCGCAAGGTCAAGCTGCCGAGCGAGCCGTCGGTCGACACCGCGATCGACCTGAACAACGCCGGTGGCGCCTTCTTCCTGCGCGCCCGTCTCGACGTCAGCGTCCCCGGCGTCGACCGCGCGGTGGCGCAGGAGCTGATCGAGGCCGCGCACGGCATCTGCCCCTACTCCAAGGCGGTGCACGGCAACATCGAGGTGACCACATCCCTTGTCTGAAGCGCCACGACGCGGGAGCCGGCCGAAAGTCGGCCGGGCCCGCGCGGCGCGATCAATCCAGCGACCACACGGAGCCGACCATGAGCCATCGTCTTTTGCGAACCCTGCGCGTGCTGTCGAGCGCCGTCCTGCTCGCCGCAAACCTGTTCACCCTGCCGGCCGCGGCGCAGCCGGCCGGTGTCACGCGCACCGACCTCCAGCGCCACGATCTCAGCGCACCCGGCCGCGAAGCGGTGCAGGTGCGCGTCGACCTCGCCCCCGGCGTGGCGTTCGGCCGGCACACCCATCCGGGCGAAGAGATCATCTACGTGCTGTCGGGCGCCATCGAATACGCCGTCGAAGGCAAGCCGCCGGTGACGCTGAAGGCCGGCGACGTGCTGTTCATCCCGGCCGGCACGGTGCATGCGGCCAAGAACGCGGGCAACGAGACCGCGAGCGAGCTTGCGACCTATATCGTGGCGAAGGACAAGCCGCTCGTGAGGCTGGTGAAGTGAGGGGAACGCATTTGGACGCAGGTCGGTTCTCCGTCCCGTGTCGGATTCGGTCTTGCGCAGCTCACTGCTGCGACTGTCGTGCCTTCGAGCTATGGAGTTTCGGAAGGTCCTCCTCGACGTTGGGAAGATCGAGCGCCGAACGCAGTCGCCCTTTGCCGCGTTCGTACAACATTGCATAGGTTGCCGGCTCCAGGAGGTCCGTACCGGGTCTGAAATCAGGAACCACTTTGTTGAACGGGATCGCGCCACAGCCCGGCGCGGCGCAATCTCGTTGGACGTTGGGGCAAGCCTTGAACTCACAGAGCCGGCCGAGATAGCGGTCCGTGAGCGCCTCAATCAGAAATATGTCGAGTTGTTGGCTGACCACGCTGGTACCGGCTCCTCGTTCGAAAGCCGCTCTTAGCGCCCGGGCCGCGGCGCGACGTAACCCATCAAGTTGCTGCTGCGAATCGATCCAAAGCGCCAGGTCGAGATCGCGGCATTCATGCCAGACCTCGATGCCCTGCCGTCGAAACTCCGAAAACCGCGGGACTTCCTTCCATAGCGCCTTGGCGACCGAGCCGATCACGGCTACGGCCCGCACGTCCGGAAAAGACGTCCACGCATCCGTGACGACGTCAGCAGCAATTCTGAACTCGCGCTGCCGAAGCAGCATGAAGCGATTCTGTTCCGCGATCTCCGAACGCCTCACTGTCCCTCCATGGCTGGCGACGCGCCCCCGTAGATCTTCCTGCCCCTGGTATGATCAGCTAGACCGTCCCTCCGCGCAAGGATCTGGCCCACTCGGACAGGAGGTCGCCCAATCGGCTGGCGGTCTCTGGAGAAGGGAGCGGGATCCTGAGACTTTGTGAACCGCTGGCGGGATCGCGCTCGAGCCAGGGATGAGCAGCAGAGCCGGACCCATTTGCCGCAGCGATGGCGCCGATGAACTGCATCCCCATCTGAACCAATGCCTGCCACGGATCGGACGACGCATCGCGCGATCCCGTGGTGGCTTCCTCGGCTTGTACGACCGCGGCTTCTCCCGCGCGATCGCCTGAGGATTCGGCATCGCTCGCGCCATCGACGGGGTCGGCCTCCTCAGCCGCAGTCACGGCCTCGCCGCTCCCCATGCTCCCAGTCACGCTCTCCACATCCTTCATGAAGCGATTCAGGCGCGATCCCCCCAGCGAGACCTCGTTGCTGCCTCCATCGAGAATGCCTTCCGACAGCGAGCGTTTGAACGCCAGCACCGACAGCATACCTTCCTCGATGGTCCCCTTGGCAACGAAATTGACGATCTGAACCGGCCGCGCCTGGCCGAGACGATGGATACGCGCGATACGCTGCTCGAGCACGGCGGGATTCCACGGCATATCCATATTCACCAGCGTCGAGGCGTGCTGAAGATTGAGACCGGTGCTGCCGGCATCCGTCGACAGGAACACGCGACAGGCCGGGTCGTCCCGAAAGCGCTGGACGAGTTCCGGCCTCTTGTCGGACGGTACGCCGCCGTGGAAGCTGACATAGCCGATCCCGCGCGCCTGGAGGCGGCGGATCACGACGTCGTGGGTGCGCGTCCACTGCGAAAACACCACGGCTTTGGCGTCCGGCGCGGTAAACAGTTGATCAAGCAGTGCAGCAAGCTCATCTGCCTTGACGCCGTGATCGCTCTCCTGATCCAGCAGATACGTACTGTTGCAGGACATCCGCATGTTCTGAAGCGCGCAAGTCAGCCGGCGCTGATCCTTGTCGGAGAGAAATTTGATCTTGCGCCAGCGCTGCACGATCTTGGCCACCGTGTCCGCATTCTCCCGATGCAGGTCCATCTGCGGCCCGGTCATCGGCACCAACACATTCTGGTCGGTGCGGCTCGGAAGTTGCCGCAGCACCTCGGATTTTCGCCGGCGGATCATGATGGGCGCCAGGGTCTCGCCGATCCTGTCCAGTGCCCGATAGCCGGTCACGCGGCCGCCCTCGTCCTTGACCTGGTGGTCATGCAGGAGTTTCCAGGTCGGGCCCAGGCGATGTTGATCGACGAACTGGACGATGGAGATCAGTTCTTCGAGCTTGTTCTCCAGCGGCGTTCCCGTGAGCACAATCGCGTATGGACTGTCGATGCGCTTCAGGGCTCGTGCGGCAACCGTATTCCAGTTCTTGACACGCTGCGCCTCGTCGACGATGACCAGTTCTGGTGACCAGCCGGCGATCAATTCGAGATCAGGCTGGAGCTTCTCGTAATTCGTGATCTTGCAGAAATTGTCGAGCGCGTAGTCGTTCTGGCGTTGTGCGCGGCCCCCCTCGATCACACGCGCGCCTCGCTTGTCTCTCCGGCCCGTAAATCGGGCCATTTCGCTTTGCCATTGATACTTGAGTGAAGTCGGACAAATCACCAGGACCCTCGATACGCCGAAGTGACGGGCCAGGATCTCCGTCGCAGCGATCGCTTGGATGGTCTTCCCAAGACCCATGTCGTCGCCGATCAGCGCACGGCCTGTGCGCACGGCAAACAATGCGCCTTCGGCCTGATAGGGATAGAGCGGCGTCTTCAGCAGTCGATGAAGCTTGGGGTCGCCCGCGCCACGCGGAAACAACCGAGCGAGTTGATCGGCCCGGCGGTCAGCATCCCGGCGGCCCGCGACGAAATCGAGCGCGTCGTCGTAGGCGCGCAGCTCGTGTCGGCTCTTCGACACCAAACCGATGAAATCGTCTAGTTCGCCCAGGCGGTCTTCCGGCAGGAGGCCGTCGCGGTCCTGATCAAACAGCCGGGCGGCCGCTTCCTTCAGTTTCGTCGGACAATCGGTGCCCGCCCGGAAATGCACGCTACGTCGGCCCTGGTTGCGCAAGTAGAGTTCGGAAAACGGCGGGTGGTAGCCTCGAGCGAACGCCACTTTGGCGCCGCGCTTCTTCTCCAGTTGAGCAAGTACAAACTCGAGATGCTTGCAGGTCCCAAGCTCGTTGGTGGCATAGTCCGGACACGAGCAGAAATTGCCGCCGGGTCCGAGGCCGCGGATCGCCACGCGATAGCTCGATTTCGAGGCCGGATTGGTGACCTTGAACTCCGAGAAGATTGGATCGGCGCCGAGATTTTCCAGGAGGAACGATTGCTCGCGGCCGAATTGACGGCGCAGTCCGCGTTGCCACTCGATCGTCGACAGGTCGGTTGGCGCGTGCGTCCGGGATAGCTTGACTTGTTTTCGCGGTACCGTGTCGCGGGCTGTCACAGATGTCATGTATGGGCTTTCGTCCTGGCAAGCGGTCCGAGTTGCGCTCGATATTACCGCGTGCGCAATCGCGGGATAACCGGCTTCGTTCCGAAATCCACTGCCACCACCTCAGCGATCCCCATTGCCCTACCGAGGAACTCCCCTCAGACCAGTTCCAGAATCCGGCGAGTGATTGACACGCCAATATACCTGACTAAAGTCAGATATATGCTCGATCCCGTCTCCCGAATCCGCCGCTTCAACCGTGCCGTCACCTCCGCCGTCGGCGCGCTCGATACGTCGTTCCTCGGACGCGGGCGGCCGCTCGGCGCGGCGCGCGTGCTCAACGCGATCGGGCATGGACGTTCGGACGTGGCCGAGATCCGCGACTATCTCGGGCTCGATTCCGGGCTGATGAGCCGGCTGCTCCGCAGCCTCGAGGACGAAGGGCTGGTCGAGACCACGGCGCATGAGGACGATGCCCGCCGCCGCGTGGCAAAACTCACGCGCACGGGCCGGCGCGAGTTCGCAGCCTACGAGACGCTGTCGAACGCGCAGGCCGAGAGCTTCCTTGCGCACCATTCGCAGCGCGAGGCGCTGCTGGCGGCGATGGACATGATCGCCTCCGCGCTGACGCGCGAGCGCATCGCGCTGGAGGAGATGGACCCGCGATCCGAGGAGGCGCGCTATTGCCTCGGCGAATATTACGCGGAGCTCGGCCGCCGCTTCAAACAGGGCTTTGACGTTTCGCTGTCGCGCGACCCTGATGCCAAGGACATGCGCCGCCCGCGCGGCGCATTCATCGTCGCGATGTCGGATACGCTGCCGATTGGCTGTGTCGGGCTGAAGGGAACCGATCACGGCTATGCCGAGATCAAGCGGCTGTGGGTCGCCCCCGCCGCGCGCGGATTGCGGCTCGGCCGGCGCCTGATGGACGCGGCCGAGGATGCGGCGCGCGGGCTCGGCATCGCGCTGCTGCGGCTCGACACCAACAGCGCCCTCCCCGAGGCCGGCCAGCTCTACCGCAGCACGGGCTGGCGCGAGATTCCGCGTTTCAATGACGATCCCTATCCGGACCTGTTCTTCGAAAAGCGGCTGTGAGGTGCCGTAGCCCCGCGTGAGCGCAACGACACGCGGGATTCGCTGAGACATTCCCGGGTGTCGCTTCGCTCACCCGGGCTACAGGTTCACGCCGCCGCGGTTGCGGCCTGCCCTTGCGGCTTGGCGAACGGGCGGAAAGTCATCGCCATCAGGAAGGCGCCGAGACCCATCGCCCAGGAGGCGATGTAGAGCCAGGCGTAGCTCGAGAACGCGTCGTAGATCAGGCCGCCGGCGAGCGGGCCCGTCGCCATGCCGAGGCTGCCGGCCATCGCGGTGCCGCCGATCACCGTGCCCATCATGCGCAGCGGAAAGTTTTCGCGCACCAGCACCGCGTAGAGCGGCATGGTACCGGCATAGATGAAACCGAAGATGGCGCCGACCGCGTAGAAGGTCGCGAGCTGATGCGCGAAGACGTAAGCGAGCGCGCCGAACGCCTGCAACAGGAGCCCCGTGACCAGCACGCGCTTGGCGCCGAAGCGATCGCCGAGCAGCCCGAAGGCGATACGGCCGCCCATGCCGGCAAACCCCTCGATGCTGTAGATCGTCACCGCCGCGATCAGCGGGATGCCGCAGCTCACGGCATAGCTGACGGTGTGGATGATCGGGCCGGAGTGGGTGGCACAGCAGAAGAAATTGGTCGCGAGCAGGATGAGGAATTGCGGCGAGCGCAGCGCCTCCCCCAGCGACATCTCCGCCTGCGCAGCGTCCTCGCCCGACGGCACGGGCATCGCCTGCGCGAGCGCGGGCGGACGGCGCACCAGCAGCGACACCGGGATCATGATGGCGCCGACCACCAGCGCCACGATCTGCATCGAGGTGCGCCAGTCATGGCCGGAGACGAGCCAGGCCGCGAGCGGCGACATCGTCATCGGCGCCATGCCCATACCGGCCGACACCAGCGAGACCGCGAGGCTGCGATGGGTGTCGAACCAGCCGGTGACAGTCGCCATCATCGGCGCGAAGATCGCCGCGCAGGAGGCGCCGACCAGCAGGCCGAACACGAACTGGAACGCGATGAGCGAGGTCGCATGGCTCGCGGCGAACAGGCTCGCCGCCAGCACCGTCGATCCCGTCAGCACCACGGCCCGCGGCCCGAACCTGTCCGTCGCCGTGCCCCAGGCCATGCTGGTGAAGGCCATTGCCAGAAAGCCGATCGTCATGGCGCTGGAGATGCCGGTCACCGACCAGCCGGTGTCTTTGGCGATCGGCTGCAGGAACACCGGCAGCGAAAACATGCCGCCGATCGCGACGCAGCCAAGCAGGCCGCCCGCGGCGACGATCACCCAGCGATAGTGGGACGAGTTCATTTTCCTTGTCTCCCGTCAGTCTGTCTGGGTGAAAGACGAATGGGGTTGGCGCGGGCCGACAGGCGACGGTACTTTAATTTTCCGACGATCGCGACCGCGCCGCCGGCGCGCGGTTCCGCAAGCGCCGCCCCCGGTGCGGCCTGCTCGCGCCTTATAACTCCAAAGATTTCAGGAAAGCACCCGCATGCCAAAGGTCGACATCGCCGCCGTGCCCGCCCGCAAGGGCTCAGGCTATCCCGCGCCCTTCAGCGCCCCTTGCGCCGAGCGTATCCGGCAGCGGCTCGGCAATGCCGGGGGCCTTTCCGATTTCGGCGTCAATTTGATGCGGCTGCCGCCGGGCAGCTGGTCGAGCCAGCGGCACTGGCATTCGCACGAGGACGAGTTCGTCTACGTGCTCGAAGGCGAACTGACACTGGTCGAGGACGACGGTGAAACCGCGCTGCGCGCGGGCGATTGCGCCGCCTTTCCGAAAGGCAGCGGCAACGGCCATCACATGATCAACCGGTCAGATGCGATGGCCTTCTATCTCGAAGTCGGCTCGCGCTCGCCCGACGACCTCATCACCTGCTCCGACATCGACATGATGAGCCCGGCTTCCGACGGGCGGTTCCTGCACAAGAACGGCACGCCCTATCCGGACGGCTAGTTCGCCAGTCCTGTTTCTCGATAGGCTTTTTGCGTGGCAGCGTCATTGGTCGCCCAGCGCGGGATGCTCTGCGAACTGATCGAACGCCTCGATCGGGAATTGCTCGCCCTCGAACGCCTCGCGCTTGCCGCCGACCTCGGTCATCGTCCCTGAAGAGACGTCCGCGCAGCGCCATCGACCAGGCTTGGTCGCGCAGCGGTGGCGCAGGCCTGCTCGACGCACCGGCTTGCGCGCAGGATATTCTGCTCGGCGAACATCGGCCCCACGATCTGCAAGCCGATCGGCAGCCCCTCGACAAATCCGCACGGCACCGAGGCGGCGGGTTGGCGCGTCAGGTTGAACGGCCATGTCAACGGCGTCCAGTCGAACCATTGCGGGAAGCGCGCGGCGTCGGGCGTATCGATCCCGGCCGCGAAAGCGGTGATGGGAATCGTCGGCGTCAGCAGCAGGTCGTAGTCCTGATGAAACGCCTGCATTTGCTGGCTCAGCGCGCGCATCTCGACATGGGCGGCTTGCAATTCGCGCGCGGACAGATCCTGGGCCGCGATGACCAATCGCAGCAGGCCCGGATCGAGCGCTGCCAGCTGCGCGCCGGTGAAATCACGCACCAGCGCGGCATGCGACGCCCCCCAGATCACTTCCAGCGCATGCTGCGCGCCGGACAGATCGAGAGCAACATTCTGCACGTCGGCGCCTGCCACAACCAGCGCGTCGATCGCCGGCCGCATGCCAGCCACCACGGCAGGGTCGGCAACCGCAAAGCCGAGATCTGGCGACCATGCGATCCGCAGGCCCGCAACACCGCGGTCGAGGCCATCGAGATAATCGATGCCGCGATGGGGAATGGCAAAGGAATCACGCGGGTCCGGGCGCGTGAGCACGTTCAACAACAGCGCGCTGTCGGCGACATCGCGCGACAGGCCACCGTAGACCGCAAGCGTTCCCATGACGCCGGGGAAGTTCGGCACCACGCCATAGCTCGGCTTCAATCCGAACACGCCGCTGAACGCCGCCGGGATTCGGATGGAGCCGCCGCCGTCGCCTCCGGTGGCGAGCGGGACCACTCCGGCCGCCACCAATGCGGCCGAGCCGCCGCTGGAGCCGCCGGGCGTGCGGGAAAGATCCCAGGGATTGCGGGTGATGCCGGTCAGCGGGCCATGGGTGATGCCCTTCCAGCCAAATTCGGGGGTCGTCGTCTTGCAGAAGAACACGGCCCCGGCCTCGCGCAGCCGGGCCACACCGGACGTATCCTGCGTGCTGGGCGCGGCCGCAGTGGCGTGGGAGCCGATGCGCATCGGCCATCCCGTGACCTGCGCGGTATCCTTGATCGCGACGGGCACGCCGTCGAGCGGCCCTAGCGGCGTTCCGCGACGCCAGCGATCCGCGGACTCCGCTGCCAGACGCCGCCCCTGCGGCTCGTCCAGCAGGCACACCGCGTTCAGGACGGGATCGACCGTGTGCAGCCGCGCCAGGGTCGCGTCCAGCACATCGACCGGCGACAGCTCGCCCTTGGCGAAGCACCGGGTCAACTCGCAGGCGGAAAGCCAGTTCAGATCATCAGACATGGGGCATGCTTTGGCGCATGTTCTGGCGCGAGGAGAAGCCTTCGCGCGCTTTGGATCATCGCCTGTAGGTCATAAACCAACTATCGATCAACCGATCATGCAATTTTCAAGGAGAGCGCATCTCAAGGAGCGCACTTGCGCCTTCGGTTCCTGCGGCACCCGCGCCCGGGCTGCGCATGAACGTGCCCGCCCTTTCGAAGATGTTACGGCCTGCCAACAAAAATCGCGAAAACAACCCCATGCACAGTAGACGGCCCCAGCGGGATCAATGACTTGCGAGGCCGGTCACTTACGAAGCCGGTCACCTGCGATGCCAAGCCGCGATTTGACTCGTCGGGCAAAACACCGGCATCTTGTCATGATCCCGCCAACGCCATCGCATCACCCCAGCTGAGCCCGCCTGACGCCACGCCGCCGCGCGCTGACGGTGAGCCAAATCGCCGAGACCAGGAAGTAGAGCGCGCCGACCGCAGCATAGCCGGCGACATTCGTGATCGACGGCGCCGCGGGCATCGCGGCCTGAGCGATGAAGAAGCCGCCTGCGAGTGCCGATTGGCCACCGCTGAGCGCCATGGCCCACTGCGCGCCAAAGCGCCTCCAGCGCCGGATCGCCGTCCCCAGCTGGAGCAATCCGGACAGGATCGCCCATGCACCGAACACGCCGAGCACCCAGTTCATGCTGACCTGCAATGCAAGGATGACCGCGACCGTGGTCGCCAGACTGACCAGGACGTTCAGAGCCTGCGTGCGGTTTTGGCTGAACCCACCGCTGCGCAGCGCGTCGAGCCAATTGGCCGCGGCGTCCCACGCCGGATAGGCAATGAGCAAAGCTGCGGCGACCGGCGCGGAGGATTGACCGACGGCAAACGCCGCGACGACCCAGGCGACGGAAAACCCCGCGCGCGCGAAGTAGTACAGCCTCAGCCATTGCGCCTGATCGGCCAGGGCCGAATCCAGCTGATGATGGTCTTCCATGACAGTCTCCTGACCTACTAGTTGGTAGTCTTTCGAGCGAAGCGAAGTCGCCGCGACGAATGTCTCGCAGCTTGTGATTGTCGGGCTCTTCGGATGAATCTCAGCGCGTCGCGGACAGCCGCTCCAGCAGCGGCCGGGTGATGACACCGAACATCTTGGGATCGCCATAGGCGCGCGCCGACAGCATCGCACCGTGAACGGTCGCCATGAATCCTTCGGCCTCGACCCGCGCGGTGCCGGAAAGCTGGAGCCGCCCCTGCCGCTTGCCGCGCTCCATCACCGAGGTCAGCCAGGACGCCAGGGCGCGGAAGTGCGCGCGGACTTCAAGCGCCACCTCCTCGGGCAGCAGCGGGAGCTCGCTGGCAAGAAGCGCACAGACACAGAAGGGAGCCGTCGCGTCCTTGATGCACGCCTCCCAGTAGGCGAGATAGCTTTTGAGCTGTCCGCCCGGGTCCGGGATATTGCGCTCGATTGCGGAGAGTCCCGCCGCGGCTTCCTCGCGATAGCGCGATACGAGGGTGCGGACCAGATCGACCTTGCTGGCGAAATGGTGGTGGATGCTCGGCTTGCGAATTCCGACGACATCGGCGATGTCGGCGTAACTGAAGCCGTTATAGCCGCCGGCAATGATCAGCGTGCGGGCGCAGGCCAGAATGTCGTCGGCGGTCGAGGAAACGTTGGTCATGGCCAGTAGCTACCTTCCAGTTGGTAGGGCGTCAGAACCGGGTGCTTCAACCATCCGTGAGTGGTAGGAGCGTGCATGACCATCCGCCCCCTCGTCCGCTACCCCGACCGCCGGCTCGCGATGCCTGCCCGCCCGGTCACCGCATTCGACGACCAGCTCCGCGAGCTTGCCGCGGACCTGCTCGACACGATGCGCGCCGCGCCCGGCATCGGCATCACGGCGCCGCATATCGGCGTGCCCTTGCGCGTCGTGGTGCTCGAGCTCGACGCCAAGGACGGCCCGCGGACCTATGTCAATCCGGAGATCACATGGGCTTCGCCGGAGATGATCATGCACCGCGAAGGCAGCGTCTCGATGCCCGGCGTCAACGACGAGGTTCAGCGTCACGCCCGCGTGCGGATCAGCTACTGGGATCTCGACGGCACCATGCAGACCGAGGAGTCGGAAGCCTTGCGGGCCGTATGTCACCAGCACGAGATCGATCAGCTCGACGGGATGTTCTGGATCCAGCGGCTGTCGCGGCTGAAGCGGGAGCGGCTGGTGAAGAAGTTCGAGAAGATGTCGCGGGACTTGTAGGGTGGGTTTTATTGACGCAAACTGGACGAATGCTGGGTAGTTGACGGCAAGCTTGTCGTAACGCGTCGCCACCCGACGACACTGCTTGATCCGATTGAAGAACCGCTCGACCTTGTTCCGGGCGCGGTAGAGATAAGGGCTAAAGCAGATTGGACTGCTGCGATTGGGTTAAATTAATCGAGTTGGCCTGCAGATCCGGGGGGTCTGAGTACGAGAATATTTTGATTACAGCAATGAATGGCCGTCGCAGCAACGTAACTATGCTACCGTGAAGGCCTTGATTCAGGAAGAAATCCGCGCCACGTTCATAAGCATTACATGTAAAATAGATTGATCGACCCATGGCATGTCGGAAATAACAAAAAAATCTGACCAGCAGAAAGTCGCCGAAGCCGAAGTCGAGAGCTTTCGGAGGGAGCTCGGTCCGTTTGTCGTTGCCGCTGAAACTACTCGAATGGCGATGGTGTTTACGGACGCGACGAAGCCCGACAACCCGATTATTTTTGCCAACGACAGCTTTCTCTCTTTAACCGGGTACGACCGCGAAGAGGTACTCGGCAAGAGTTTCAATTTTCTGATGGCGCATGGTGACGATGCTGAGGTGCGAACGCGCATTAAAGCCGAATTCGAAGGTTCGCCCAGCGTCGGGACTGAAGTCCTTTGTTGCCGCAAGGATGGAGGCGAGTTCTGGACCGGCGTCTTCGTCAGCCCGGTTCGTGATGAGGCCGGTGACATCGTTCAATATTTTGCATCGTTCGTCGATCTTACCAAGCATAAGGAGGATGAAGCCCAGTCAAAGATGCTCATCGACGAGTTGAACCATCGCGTAAAGAACACCCTTTCAACGGTACAATCGATTGTCTGGCAGACGTTGCGAACGCCTTCCAATCCCAAGGTCATCCGGGAATCAATCGAGTCCCGACTGTTTGCGCTCTCCCGATCGCACGACCTGTTAACCCGTGAAAAATGGGAAAGTGCAGGACTGCTCGACATCGTTCATGATGCCCTGGAGCCATTCGGGGTCTCAGGAGGGCGGGCGGATCGCATTGCCGTCACGGGTGAGAACATCCGTTTCCCGCCAAAGTCAGCCTTGGCCCTTGGCATTGCGTTCAACGAGCTCGCGACGAACGCTGTGAAATACGGTGCATTGTCCAACGCGGCCGGATCAATCCTGATCGAGTGGACGATGGAGACTACACCGGCAGGACTGCAGCTTCTCCTGAACTGGAAGGAGAAAGATGGCCCCCCGGTCACGCCACCTGCACATAAGGGATTTGGATCGCGGGTGATTGAGCGTGGTCTCGCCCATGAACTGGAAGGCACCATCTATCTCGACTACAGACCGGATGGCCTCGTCTGCACGATGGACATTCCCTTACCACGAGGTGCTCGCGTTGGATAAATTGCTTTCCGGCCGGCGGGTCCTCGTTGTCGAGGATGAGATGCTGGTTCTTATCATGATTGAAGACATGCTGGCCGACCTTGGATGCAAGTCGGTGACATCTGCCGCGACGGTCGACAAGGCTCTCGCCCTGATTGATGCGCAAGCCTTCGACTTCGCCCTGCTGGATATAAATCTGAATGGCAGGGACAGCCACCCGGTGGCGGAGGCGCTCGCGGCGCGCGGAGTACCGCTTGTCTACTCGACCGGCAACACCGATCACGGTTCAAGAGACGGCTACTCCGACCGGCCAGTGCTGAGAAAGCCGTTCAAATATGAGGATCTGGTCGCGATACTTACCCGCCTCAAACTCGCGCCGGTCGAGTGATAGCGCAGATTTTCATTTGTTCGACGAAGGCGCGTACGCTCGGTGACGCCGCCGGGTCAAATTCTTACCAATGACCTCTACGGCGGCCCCAGTATCCGCCGCCGCCAAACAACAGCAGCACGACAACTATGATAAGGATCAATTCCATAGGAAGTCTCCTTTGGTAATGACTTCAAATAGCGAACCGCTTACCGTGAACTAAGTTCCGCCTAGCGGGCCGTGAGCATCTCTTTGGATTCCATACGAGCTGGTCAATATTGCTCACTTTCAAACTCTTCCCGGCTAGGACAATTAAGAGGGTCACGCCACGGTTGGCTTCGAAGTCCTTCGAATTGGTCGTCGAATCAGACGCTTTCGTTGCCGTCCACTTTCATCGCGCCGGTCGTTTCTGCATCCGGATTGCCCCGCGCTTGTTGAGGTACCACCTCTTTTGACGCGGCGCCGGTTGTTACGGTCTCGGCTCCCTTTGCTGCGGGTGCGTTCATCGGCGCCGCAGTGTCACCTTTTGGCGAAGCGGCAGCCGGCGACTCCGAACCCTTTGCTCCGCCCTGATTAACACCTTGAGCCGCCGCAAACCCAGTCGCGGCCAGCAAGGCCGCAACGGCCACAGAAACCATCAACGTTTTTCTCATCTGATTCCTCCTTACATCTTAACTTGTGCCGACGAACGTCAGCGATAGAGCCGAGCGGTCCCCACAGCTTATAGTTCCGCCATGACGATCTTGGGTTGGAAGATGGATGCGAAATAACGCGACTGAAATCACGTCGATCAACGCAGGATCCAGAGCAAGCGCCTACGTACGAGCAACAGATGGCATGGCAGCCACCGATCTCGGATCTGCGTCATCGTGATGCTGGTGATTGGCTAATCTGCCATTCCCAGTTTCCGTGTCATGGTCAAAATTGCTCAGTTTCGAACATTTAATGTATTCAGACACTCGCACGGGTCGCTGCCTGTTCATTCTTGATTTACGGCTTTGCATGCGCCACCGCGATACGAGGTGCGACATCTGTCCAGGTCAGTGCGACAGCCGCGCTCTCGCCGGATGAAACGGGGATGACTGGAACAAAGCTGATCTCACAATGTTGGTCTCCCGGCGGTACCGTTACCGACCAGGTGGAGGTTACCCCATGAGAAAGATCAGTATTGTACTCTTGACTGGCGCAGGCGTTCTGTTCGCGAACAGCGCCATGGCCGCCGGCGTGTTTACCAATGACGCCACGTATCTCGGCGTGAGCCAATCAAACGTGGAGCAAGTACGCCTGGTTTGCGATGACTCCGGCCGTTGCTACCAATCCCGTGGATCGCGGCGCGCGGTTATCCAGCAAGGCTACGGCGATTCGTACAACTATGCTCCCCGCGAGCGGTACATCGAAAGACGCGGCTACTATAACGACCAGCCGCGCTCCGGCATTGGCTTCAGTGCCCCGGGCGTGAGTGTCGGTGTAGGCGTTGGTAACGATCGCTGGTAAATACACGGCTAAACGGAAATGAGGTTGCAGCGACCTTTTTCTTCTGTCTATTTCCTTTTTCTTCTGTCTATTTCGTTTTCCTCCTCTCAGGGGGAAGCACGGCGGGAGTGCGACACTCGACTGTTAGCAATGCTGATGGAAGAACAGCCAAGCAGACAGCACGAACTCGCTCAAATGAAGATGAGGGGCTACGGGCAGTGGTCTAGGGCGTGTACTCATAAACCCGCGCCGCCGTCAGGGCGCCCACGAGTACGAATCCAACCTTGGCTCTGCGGAGTCAGGTTGGTCTTGGTGGAACTTCTTCGCGGACCACGATCGTTAGCGGGGCTTGTCTATCTGCCCGCTGCTTTGCTCGCTAGCCTTGGGGTTTTTGTCTGCATCCTGGTGCATCTGCTCGCTGGATTGCGGGCTAGGTGCGGCCTGCTGCTGTTGCGCCTGCCCGGTGGTTTGCTCGCTAGCCTTGTTTTTTTCTGCATCCTGGTGCATCTGCTCGCTGGTTTGCGGGCTGGGGGCGGCCTTCTGCGGTCCGGGCTGCTGTTGCGCCATTGCGGGGAAAGCGACCGCGCTTCCGGCAACAATCATCGCGAAAATTGATGTTCGCATGGGCTCTCTCCTCCGTGGGCTACCCTGACGTGGTAACGCACCAAATTCCAGACGTTTCCCGGCGCTAGCTATTTTTTAGAGACCCTTGCGTTCGGATAGGATGGAGTGCTTACGCACGTTCGGTTGCACAGGCAGTTCGGCCACGCTTTTGGCGCGCTAGCCACGTCCCGCGTGCAAATCTGGAGCTCTTGCACTCCTTGTGGACCGTCGCCGTGTCGAGAGACGCAGAGATGGACATGGACGCTCTGACGAGTTCAAGAATGTCAGCCACGGGTCGTCACGAGCGGTAATGTCTGACTGATCGTAAGATTTCCGCTTGAACGTCAGAAGCTGACATCCGCCGTTATGAGTACGCCCTAGCCTTACGCTCTTCCTTCGCGGCGCTATAGTTTCGTGAACTTCGGAACTTAGTATCGTCTCAAAACGTCTCCTATTGGAGCATCGTGCTTTCGTCCCGAAGTCGCGCATGCCTCAATCTCGGAGTGTGCAATGAACATTTTTTACATCATCGGCGTCGTGGTCGTCATAATCTTCGTTGCCGGATTCCTCGGGCTGCGTTGATCAAACCATCCGATATGATTTTGACCTGATCTTATCATGGCTGGCCAAAGGCAGTAATAACTGAGAGCAATCCGCTGGCGCTTGGTACAACTCTCGCCCCAAGAACGCCTTCCACGCCAATTGAACTGCTAATGCTGCCCCGCCCGGCGCAGGTCAAACCGGTGACAGAGTACGCCGTAGCCAACATCAAGCCCTTTCATCCTCTCGCCCGAGGTCGACCAAAACGGTATAATTCCTGTCTGGCACGATGACATTCGCGTCCGGGAGGGAGAACAATGATTGCTGCCTCACCGCCACCACAGCGCCCCCCTATTACGCCGGTCTCAGACGACCATCTGCCAAAGCCACAGGCTGCTGTGACGGAGGCTGCCGACGAGACGGAGATGCCGCTGCCGTCCAATCTGCAGACATTCTTTCTCGGCGGTTTGTTCGCGTTGGGTGTCTTTGCAGTGCTCTACGTGGCAAGCGCGATCATCCTTCCCGTCGTACTCGCCTTCGTGTTGAACCTCCTTCTTCAACCCGCTGTCCGTCTTCTAGGCCGTGTGCATCTGCCCCGCGCTGTCGCAGCGCTCTTGACCGTTTTCCTGGTTATTGGAGCGCTGGTGGGTCTTATAGCAGCCTTATCGGTACCGGCCACGACTTGGGCTGAGCGGCTGCCCGAGGGCATACCGCGCCTGGAAGCACATCTGCAGGTTATAAAAGGGCCAATCCAGGCATTGCAAAAGGTTATCCAACAGGCCGAGCAGGTTGCAGACGCTCCCCCTAGCCAGGGCTCGATCGTTTCGGTTCGCCGCGATCTTGGCCTGACGGGCGCACTTTTCGCAGGGACGCGCTCAGTGCTCGATGGCCTGTTTACGACGGTCTTGGTGCTCTATTTTCTTTTGGTAGCGGGCAACATTTTCCTTCGACGCATCGTTGAAATCCTGCCGACGTTCAGCAACAAGCGACAAGCCGTCGATATCTCTCAGCAGATCCAAGAGGACGTATCGGCCTATCTGGTGACGATCACGGCCATGAATGCCGCGGTGGGGATCACGACGGCGGCCGCGATGTATCTTTGCGGCCTTGGAGACCCCTTGTTGTGGGGCACCACAGCCTTCCTGCTCAACTACATTCCAATTTTGGGGCCGTTTTTCGGGGTCTGCATCTTCGTGCTGGTCGGAATGCTGAGCTTCGAAAGCTTATGGTGGGCGTTGCTGCCGCCGGCCCTCTACTTTGGCATTCATCTCATCGAGGGTGAAACACTGACACCCATGCTGCTTGCGCGGCGCTTCACGCTGAACCCGGTGTTGGTCATCTTGTCGCTGGTGTTCTGGTTCTGGATGTGGGGCGTGCCTGGCGCGATCTTGGCCGTCCCCATGTTGGCTATCCTGAAGATCATTTCTGATAGGTTGCGCCCGCTAAAGGCTCTGGGGCATTTCCTTGAAGGGGAATAGTGGCATTGCCTTCTCGCTGCTACGTCCCATAGCAACTGAGATGTTTGTAACGGCTCGTTTTGCGTCATGCGGACCTGCGCGGACCTCGTCGTCCGGCCCCGTGCAATCAGTTGCGGCAGCCGAGCCGCCGAATTGGTGCGCTGCGACATGGAATGGAACTTTCAGGTTCCATTTGCGTTGACAGCGCATGAATCGGCAGCCGATCGAGAACGTCGTCGCAGAAACCGGCAAGACGATCGACGCCCCACCACCAGAGATTCTCGAAACGGATCCTGGGCTGTCGCCGGAAGAAGTCGAGCAAATTCGCCGCGACTACTTACTGAAGCGGTTCTGGATCAGCGCCAAGGGTTTTTGGGGAGCGGCTGGCGGCAGGCTGGCTTGGGTTCTCACCGGCGGATTGCTGGTGCTGATATTCCTGCAGCTCTCCTTCCAGTACGGCATCAACCTCTGGAACAGAGCGATCTTCGATGCCATCGAGAGGAGGGATGCAGACGTCGTGCTGCATCTTACAGGGGTGTTCTTTCCACTGGCAATCGGCAGCGTGCTGCTTGGCGTAATTCAGGTCTACACCCGCATGGGCATCCAGAGGCGATGGCGGGCGTGGCTGACCAGTTCGGTTATTTCCCGCTGGCTGAAGAGCGGTCGCTACTACCAGCTCAACCTGGTCAGCGGCGATCACCAGAATCCGGAGTACCGCATTGCCGAGGATTTGCGCGTGGCGACCGACGCGCCGATTGATTTCGCCACCGGCGTAACGTCCGCGTTCCTGTCGGCAACGACATTCATCATCGTACTCTGGACGATCGGCGGTTCGCTGACGCTGACAATTGCAGGCGCCACTGCGACGATTCCAGGCTTTCTCGTCGTAGCGGCAGTGCTGTATGCAGCGATCGCGAGCGGCTCGATGGTCGTCATCGGGCGAAATTTCGTGGCCATTTCGGAAAGCAAGAATCAGACTGAAGCTGAGTATCGTTACGCCCTGATGCGCGTACGCGAGAACGGTGAGAGCATTGCGCTTCTGGGAGGGGAGGAAGAGGAGCGCTCGGGCATCGACAAATCGTTCGGCAAAGTGCTGAAGCAATGGGCGCTGCTGTGCGGTCAGCACATGCGCACCACCATCGTTTCGCAGGGATCGAGCCTGATCGCGCCCGTCATTCCGATATTGCTTTGCGCGCCTAAATTTCTCGAAGGCAGCATGACGCTGGGCCAGGTGATGCAGGCGGCATCGGCGTTCACCATCGTTCAAAGCGCTTTCGGCTGGTTGGTGGATAATTATCCCCGCTTGGCAGAATGGAATGCGGGAGCGCGCCGCATTGCATCGCTGATGATGTCCCTCGATGGGCTTGAACGTGCGGAAAGTGGCGAGGGCCTCAATCGCATCAAGCGCGGCGAAACCGAGGGCAATACAATGCTTCGTTTGAATGACCTGTCAGTCACACTTGATGATGGCACCGCCGTGGTTGGCGAGACGGAGATTCTGATCGAACCTGGCGAGTGGGTTCTGGTGTCAGGCGAGTCCGGGACCGGCAAGAGCACATTGGTGCGCGCGATTGCTGGGCTTTGGCCATGGGGCGGAGGCAGCGTCGATTTCCATGCGGATCGCCGTTTGTTCATGTTGCCGCAAAAACCCTATGTGCCGTCGGGCACGTTGCGTCGCGCTGCCGCCTATCCCGCGGCCGCCGAAGATTGGAGCATCGAGCAGATCGGGGAAGCGCTCGACAAGGTGGGGCTGGGTCATCTGAAGGAGCGCATCGAGGAGGAGGCTCCCTGGGACCAGACGTTGTCGGGCGGCGAAAAACAGCGGCTTGCCTTCGCGCGGCTCATTCTTCATCGCCCGGATATCATCGTGCTTGACGAGGCGACGTCCGCGCTCGATGACCGCAGTCAGGACAAGCTGATGGAGCTGCTTAACGAAGAACTTAAGGACGCGACCGTCGTCAGCGTTGCCCATCGCGCCGAACTGGAGGAGTTCCACAGCCGCAAGATCACGCTTGAGCGCCGCAAGGGCGGGGCGAGGTTTGTCAGCGACATTGATCTGATTCCGCTTGATAGCCGCAGGCGCTTAATGGGACGCTGGCTGCGCAAACGCAAGGAGCCTCCGCGCCCGGCCCGGCAGGTGGCCTGAAGCCTGCGTCTGACTGTCCCTTTCGGAAACCTAATCCGGTGGGCAAACAGCCCGCGTTTTTCGCGACTGAATGACCCGGCGGCATCCGATTTTTGCACTTTTCGGACGTAAGGAATTAAGCTGACGAAGTCGGCTCATCGGGGTGAGCGAACATCGCGATTGCGTGCGGGAGGTTCGGAAAGGACCAAACCGGAGATTTGGTCTGAACGACTCGAGAAACGGGCCGTCGGGGGCAACGTTCGCTTTGCCTGCGTCGGGTCGGTTACCCCGCCACAACCACCGACGCGCGGATGAATGGAAGGCAAAACGCACGCCAACAGAGGCGACCTAGATCGCAACCGAGAACTTCTCAGTCCTGTTGCACGCTAGGCATTCGAAAGTGCGAATGTCGAAGCCAGGCGCTGACGGCTCGATACAAGACAGCCTCATTGGCTTGCGGCACTTGGAGCAGGCCAGGATTCCGATTTCGGCCCGGCTGTAAAGTGGATCGGGATGCATGGATGGCATGGTGCTCACCTTGGATCAGGCGGGAGCGCGACACTCTCAGTCACCGGTAAAAGCCTGTACGGGGCGGTGATGGAAAACAGTGTGCTCTTCCGGGTTCCGGAACCGCTGGTCAATATTGCTCAATTTCGAAACAAATCACCGCCAGTCCGACGTCTGGCGCATGAGTGAGTCCCGGTTTCCCCCGCCGGACTCGCTCCAGCCGGTCAAATTTCCCTCATCACCGAAAGTAGCTGCTTCATTACGGCGTTGGAACCGCTATGATTTGAAGCACGCTCGTTCATCGGAGCAAAGGAGGCTCCTGTGGAGACGCCAGCCAATAACGAGTTCGATCCCAAAGCCTTTCTCGCCAAGGTAGGGGCGGGCAAGACGATCCTGAAATTCGAGAAAGCTCGGCACGTCTTTGAGCAAGGAGACGTGGCGGACACGGTTTTCTACATTCAAAAAGGCAAGGTCAAACTCACCGTCCTATCCGAGCAAGGCAAGGAAGCCGTAGTCGGGATTTTAGAACCGGGCCAGTTCTTCGGCGAGGGATGCCTCAATGGCCATCCATTGCGCATCGCGACCACAACGGCGATGGAAGAATGTGTGATTACCTCAATAACCAAAGAAGCGATGATTGCCACCCTTCATACTGAGCCGAAATTTTCCGAGCTGTTCATGGCGTATCTCTTGACACGGAACAGCCGAGTTGAAGAGGACTTGATCGACCAGCTTTTCAATTCAAGCGAGAAGCGGCTCGCGCGCCTTCTCCTGCTGCTCGCACATTTTGGAAAGGAAGGTATACCTCAGCCTATCTTATTGGATATCAGCCAGGAAACGTTGGCAGAGATGATTGGAACGACCCGATCCCGCGTGAGCTTCTTCATGAACAAGTTCCGCAAACTTGGACTCATCAGCTACAATGGAAGGATAGAAGTTCATAATTCGCTGTTGAACGCTGTTTTGCATGAAAAGCCCGAGATAGAGCGGAATGACTAACAAGCAAAGTCTAGACCGCTAGTGGCCCATCGCAACATATTGCGCCGCCGCACTGTGAGCAAAGCGGACATCGTCGCGTTACACCACGAAGTCTATGGGTACACGGCCTAGATCATGCACCCCGTGTCGTGCGGACTTGGAGGAGGTTCCAATGCGCAAATGGGCTTTGACGATTTTGACAGTGAGTCTGGCCTTAACAGCAGGGCACGCCCGGGCTCAAAGATATGATCCGGCTTTCCCCGTTTGCTTGAACGTCGTCTCTCGCGGAGCCACCCCATATTACAGATGCAGCTACACGACGATGGACCAATGCAGGGCGTCAGCCAACGGTCAGATGTGCGTCCTCAATCCGTATTACGCCGGTGCGACGGCCAGAGCGAACAATCGCCGTAACTATCGCCAAACGGACACGCCGCCCAAGCCGCCAATCCGCTACCGGGCCGCACCGTACAATCAATTCAATGAACCATATTATGGAGCTTCCCAAGGCTATGCGCCGGGCGAAAAGCAACGATTTCTCGACAGCGTGAGACGATACATGTGACGGATGACGGGCCGACCGTGTTCGCGCATGTCTGCCGCCTGGCGGCGTAATCCGCCGTGTCGAGCGCGCGACGAGGAAAGAACGGCGGATTACGCCTTGCGGCCCATCCGCCCCACAGCCCTTGCGATCTCCACCAATGCGCTATTTCAGCGGCAGAAACACGTCCGCAACCGTCTCATGCTCCGGCACCTCCGGGAAGAAGCTCAGCCGCTGGCAATAGATCGGGAAGTCGCGGGCTTCCTCGCCGCTGGCCGGAAGCCAGTCGCGATAGAGGTAGAGCGCGGCGGGCTCCAGATTGTCGGTGTAGCCGACGACCCGCAGCACCGCGCAGCGCCCGCCGGGGATCTCGCCGGCCTTGATCTCTTCGCCATTCGCCTCGATCGGCTGGTCGGTCCCGACACAAAGATCCGTGCTGTAAGCGGCCGGCGAGTCAGGACGCCGTTCGGACCGCCAGACATTGAAGGTCGGACTTGTCCTGGGGTGCAGGCCCGCTGCCTTGCGCCACGCGATGAACCGCCGGATGGTGTCGCCGAGCGTTGCCGGGTCGCCCCGATGCTCCATGATCGCCACCCGCGTCGGGGGCACATTGCGTATCGTCACGTCGTCATTGGTAAAAGTCTTCATGAGCTTGCTCCTCGCGTTGTCGAGAGGCCCGAAGGCCACAAGCCACGGCTCCCAGTCGGGAGAGTTGCGGAACGACGACGGCGATTGCCCGAACCGTTGCCGAAAGGCGCGGGCGAAGGCATCCGGGGCATCGTAACCGGCGTCCATCGCGATGTCGGTGACGCTTTGGGCGTCCGCGTAGGCCAGCCGGTAGGAAGCGCGCTTCATACGGGCCAACTGGACATAGCGATGCACTGACAACCCGAAGGTCGCCGTGAACTGCCGGTGGAAATGAAACTTCGAGAAGGCCGCAACAGCGCTTAAGCTTTCCAGGTCCAGATCAGCGTCGAGATGCCGGTCGATATGCTCCAGCACCCGCCGCATCCGGTCCTGATAGTTTTGCAGCGCCGCCTTCATCGTCCCTCCTCCGTGGCGGCTCCAGTTAGTCGCTGACGGCCATGATTTGCTCGACCGATCTTGCGGTTTGGCGAGGTGCCGGCTTCACCTCTCCCCAGCGGGGAGAGGTGACACCCTACCCGCCCGCCATCAGCTCCTTCGCCAGCGCCATGTAGGCCGGCAGCGTCACCGGATCGTTGGCGGCATTGCCTGCGACGGGGTGCGAGGCGTAGCGCGCGATCACCATCTCGGCCTTGGGATCGATGTAGATGCCCTGGCCGTACACGCCGCGTGCCATGGTGGCGCCGTGAGCATTGTGGGTGACCCACCATTGATTGCGGTAGGACGCGCCCGGCAACGTGGTGTAGCCGGCCGGCTTGAACTTTTCGGGGTCACCACCGCGCGCGATGTCCTCGACAACGGTTGACGGGACGATCTGGCGGCCGTTGAAGCGGCCGTGATTGCGCATGGTCTCGCCGAAACGGGCGAGATCGCGCAACGTCGTCGACAGGCCGCCGCCACCGCTCTCGGTGCCGATGCGGTCGACGTGATAATGCGCGTCCTCCTCCGCGCCCATAGGCTGCCAGATGCGCTCGGACAAAAGATCGGACAGCGTCATACCGCTGGCGCGCCGGCAGATCCAGGCGAGCACGTCGGTGTTGACGGTCTTGTAGGCAAAGGCCTTGCCGTGCTCGCCCTGCTTCTTCTGCGCGATGAGGAAATCGAAGATGGTGGTCGGGCCGTCATAGTCAGGCGGAATCGGCGCCATGCCGTTGGCGCGCCGCAGGCCCCACACATGCGAATTCCTGTCGGTGTAGACCTCGGTGTATTCGAGGCCGGTGGTCATATCCATGACCTCGTGCACGCGCGCATCGCCGAATGCGCTCGCCTTCAGCTCCGGCACATAGTCCGTGACGGGCGCCTGCGGATCGATCCTGCCCTCGCTGACCAGAATGCCGGCCAGCACGCCGGTGAAGGACTTCGTCACCGACATCCCGATATGCGGCTTGTGCGGCTTCAACGCACCGAAGTAGCGCTCGTAGATCAGCTTGCCCCGGTGCAGCACGGCAATGCCGTCGGCATAAGTCTCCTCCAGCATCTTCGCAAACGTCATCGGACGGCCGTCCATGGTGATCGAGGCGACCGCGCCGATGTCGTGGTCCTCGCGCGGCAACACCGACGCGGGCCCTGCCCCGCGCCAGACGTTCACCGTCGGCACCAGCTGGCGGACGTTGCTCCAGGCCCAGCGCAGCTCGGGGAAGCTGCGGAAGGAGCCGTTCTGGAAGGTGATGATGCGATCCGGCGCCGGCGGGAATCCCTTCATCCAGCCGAGCGTTTCGGGATCGGTCTCGGCGGCGGTTGCGAAGGCTTGATTGGCGGCGGTCGCGACGGACATGAAGGCTGGCTCCAGAGAGGGCGATGTGGCTGGCGTATCATGGGACGGCGCAACTCGCATCCCGCGTTTGTGCCGGGGTGCTGTGCAGTGAACCCTGACGATGACCCGCCCCAGCGACCGCCCGCGCGGTCCGATCGCTGTCTCGTGAACGGCGTTGAGGCGTGCCGATTGACCTGCCTCAAAGTGACGAACTCCATTGTGATCCATCGTTTCGTCAGCACTGGCGAAAGGAACGACGACGCATGGCCTACGCAACCACCTACCCCTACACGGGTGAAGTCCTCAAGACATTCCCCGCCGCGAGCGATGCCGAGGTCGCCCGCGCGATCGACGCGGCGCATGCGGCCTTCCTGGCCTGGCGCGAGACGTCCTACGCCGCTCGCGGCGCGATCCTGCAAAAGGCAGCTGATCTGCTGCGCAAGGACGCCGATGCCTATGCCAGGCTCCTGACGCTCGAAATGGGCAAGCTGTTCGCCGAAGCGAAGGCCGAGGTCGAGCTGTCGGCGAAGATCTTCGAATATTACGTCGAAAATGCCGAGCGCCTGCTCCGTCCGGAAAAGCTGCCTGTCGCCGATCCCGCCGAGGGCGAAGCCGTCATCGTCTGCGAGCCGCTCGGCGTGCTGCTCGCCATCGAGCCCTGGAACTTCCCCTACTATCAGATCGCCCGCATCATCGCCCCGCAGCTTTCGGCCGGCAACACCATGCTGCTGAAGCACGCCTCCAACGTGCCGCAGAGTGCGGCGGCGTTCGAACGGCTGATGCGTGACGCAGGACTGCCCGAGGGCGCCTTCATCAATCTCTACGCGACACGCTCGCAGGTGGAGACGATCATCAACGATCCGCGCGTCCATGGCGTGGCACTGACGGGCTCGGAAGATGCCGGCGCTGTCGTCGCCGCGCAAGCCGGCAAGGCGCTGAAGAAGTCGACCATGGAGCTCGGCGGCGCCGATGCGTTCATCGTGCTGGCCGACGCCGACATGGCCGAGACGATCAAATGGGCGGTGTTCGGCCGTCACTGGAATGGCGGCCAGGTCTGCGTCTCGTCCAAGCGCATGATCATCGTCGACGCGGTCTATGACGAGTTCCTCGCGCGCTACCGCGAGGGCGTGGCCAGCCTCAGGGCGGGCGACCCCTTCGCCCCCGAAACGACGCTCGCCCCGCTCTCCTCGCAGGCGGCGGCCGATGAGATCAAGGAGAAGATCCGCCAGGCCGTCGCCCATGGCGCGAAGGCGGAGCAGGTCGGCCCACCCGTCCCCAATCAGGGCGCCTTCGTGCAGCCGACGATCCTGACCGATGTCGGCGACGACAATCCGGCGCGCTACTGGGAATTCTTCGGCCCCGTCTCGATGCTGTTTCGCGCCAAGGACGAGAACGATGCCGTGCGCATCGCCAACGATTCCCCGTTCGGCCTCGGCGGCTCGGTGTTCACCTCCGACACCAAGCATGGCGCGGAGGTCGCCAGGAAGATCTCGACCGGCATGGTGTTCGTCAACCATCCCACCAAGGTCGAGGCGGACCTGCCCTTCGGCGGCATCCGCCGCTCCGGCTACGGGCGCGAACTGTTGGGGCTTGGCCTCAAGGAATTCGTCAATCACAAGCTGATCGACGTTGTCGATATCGACGCCCGGTTCTGAACGACCTCGTGAGTCACCCGCGCCGGCGTGGCGCGGGTGACGCGCGTAAGATGAGATGGGTCGCGCGAACGATACCCATCGATCCGGCTTTGGCTTACCCCTTTCGCCCCGTGCGCTTCTTCGCCTTCGCCGCGCGTTTACGGCCTGGGGCTGCTCGCGTCGGTCCACGTCCCGCGCGGCCGCCTGTGTCGGCGGTCAATTCGGGACGCAATCTGGCGAGCTTGGCGCGGTCCGGCAGCAGGTCCGCGAAGCCGTCGAGCACGTGCGGCGCAGGCGCACCGTCGCCGGCAATGGCCTGCTCGCCTGCCGGCGCCGCGGTCTGACTGAGAGCCTGCAACCGCCGGCACGCCTCACCGAGATGATAGGCATCGCCGCCGAGCGCCACCCATTTGCCGACCTCAGGATGCAGCACGAGATTGGCCGAATGGTTGTCGGCAGAGCTGGACGGATAGTCGACGAACACGTCGATCCCCGACTGCACGCCCACCATCACGCCCTGCGCCGACCACGACACGGCGACGTCGACGCGGTAGCGGCCCGGCCGCTCGAAGGCGAAGCCCGCCGTGCTCCAAAACACCTTCGCCGAGGCCGTGACGCTCTTGCCGGGCTCGAGCTCGCTCAATTTCGCGTGCTCGCACAGGATGACAAAGGGCCTGACCGGACGCTCGCGGCCCTCGGCATCGGTGACAGTGATCGACGCGAACAAGGCCTCGATGCCGACGTCGTTCGGCGCGCGCAGCGACACGCCGCTGGTGTTCGTCATCGTCCATGACAGATCCAGCGGCTGGCCGAGCGCCACGCGGTCGGTTGTGGCCGTCACCGACAGCGCCAGCTCTGAAGCATCGAAGTCGTGCCGGTCGGCGGCCTGCGGCGCGCCGGTCGGGAACCAGCTTGCGAACGGCCATCCGCCCGGACGAATGACCGGATCCGGCATGTGGTTCAGGTGATGACGGACGTTGGTGTTGTGCGCGAGCTTGATCTGATCCGGGAACACGCCGGGCTCGCCGGTCGCGGGGCCGCCGAGCACGTCCGCGACGCTCGGCGTCGTGGTCATGATCGAGTTGTCGGCCGCAGTTTCCTGCTCCTGATGAATCTGGTTCAGCGTGTGCGTCAGCTCGTGGGTCGCGCTGCGCAGGAACGCAAGCGGCACGTCGCGCTGCTTCCTGTTCGCGGCCAGACCGAAGTTCGACGAGTCCGAGGTGGGATAGCCGTCATCGGAGAAACTGGCGCAGCCTTCGCGGGGAACGCCGATCTGGTCGTACATGATGCCGCGCGAGCACCCGAGCTTGGCGGGCACGACGATCATGTGCACGCGCCATTCGGTGTCGAGATTCGTCGCCGGATTCCGCACATTGGTCATCAGCGCGTGCAGATCCGCCGAGCTCCAGCAATTGGTCGCCACCACGCCTGCGGGAACCGGGACGTTGAGCTGGTCCTGCACGACCGTCAGCTGCCAGCCGGTCCTGGCGAAGATCGTGTCGAAGAACTCCGTGCCGCCGGCGCCGTCGGGCACCGGCGCGGGCCGCACGGCTCCGACCAGCGTATCGATCTCCAGCGTTGCGCGGCGGAAGAACTTCGACACCCAGGCGAGCGTGACGCTGCCCTTGTCCACACCGCCCTCGAACAGCCGGCCCTCGTAGAACGGCCCGCCGGTCAGGGAGAACGGAAACGGCGCCGGCACCTTTGAAAGCTTCATCGTCACGGTGCGCGACGGCGTCGCCGGGAACGTGCCCTTGAACTGGCCGACCGGCGGCTGCGTGTAATTGAACTGCTCGGCGACGATGGTGAGCTCGCACTTCTTCGGGATCGGGACCGCGACGGGCGCGGAGACGCTGGTCACCCTGAGATAGGAGTGATAGCGCGCGCGAGGGAAGATGGGGATCCTCGGCCTGCGGATCGGGAACGGAATAGCCGGCTCGTCGACCGCGCTGAGCGAACCTGCCACGCTCGTCAATCCCGAGTCCGCTGCGGCTTCATCTCCGTCCTTGTGACCCACGGGCGGCAACGGATGGGGGATCGGACCAATCACCGGCCGCTTCGAGTAGAGATCGCCGCTGACGATCAGATGGTCCGCGCCGCCGTCGGGCGCCGAGCGATCGACGCGCAGCGTGCCTTCGAAGGAAACGAATCCGGCCGTCGGCTTGAAGTTGATCTGGTAGCAGCCTTCGCGAAAGTCGAGCCTGCACAGCTTGAAGGGCGGAAAGGGCTGCAGATCGGTCGAGGCCGGCTGCTCGCCGGAATCGTCATCGCTGATGCTGATCTGGCGCGACAGGGGTACCTGCGGCTTCATCGCCGGCTCGACCGATGCCCCGGTCATCTTCGCAAGGCTGCCACTGGACTCATGCTCTGAGCAATTGCACATGTCGTATTCTCCTCGTTGAAATGGCGAGGCGATCGACGTGAGCATCGGGCTCGTTCGCGGGTACACCCGCGTTATCTCAAGTCAGCTGTGGCGTGCGAAAATCCTACGCGCGCCGATAGGTCACGACACAGCCCTCGGAATCCGTAAACTCAAACCGGTCGGCCTCGAGTGAAATGCGATAGGTCACAAGTTCATCGTTCGCCGTCCCGACGACGAGTGTGTTGGGATCCTCGAGACGGTAGATTCCCGCGTCCCACCACACCATGCCCTGCCCCTCGCCGCGCATGCCGCGGTAGGTACCGGTCGAGAAGGTGATGGTGGCGGGATATTTGTCCGCACACGCAGCCGCCGTGGTTTTGGTCCACGTACCAACCATGCTCCGTTCGTGTTTGTCAGCCATAGTGTCTCCATAGCTCTCCTCGGCCGAGCGGCCGATTGAAGACTATTTCAACATGTCGTTCTGGCGTGTGCAGCTCATTTCAAGCTGATGTGGTGGCGGGCATCTCAAATCGACCCAATGCACCACGTACAATCACAGCAGGTACTTTATCGCAGCATTGACGCAAGCGTGCGTGTGAGATGCTTCACATCAAGGTGCGACAATTGAGCACCGGGGCTGAACGAGACGAAGTCGTGGCATCGAAGTAGCTCGGTGCGCATCCTGCGAGGTATGCTCACGTCAAGACCGGAGCGTGACGCACATCCGACGTTGGCGCTAGGTACCTGCGCGACGATCAGGACGGCGGCAGACAGTACATTGGTGTCGACGAGGTACACGGCGTCAGCTGCGGTGCAAGTGCGTGGCCTGTCCTATTGACGATTGATCGCGCTCCATCGGGATCGTTTGTCTGGCGCGAGATCAATATCTCCAAATTGTCTGCCAGGCTGATAAGGCCCCGCTTTCAGCGACTATCAATATCGATCGGTCCACTTTTCTCGAATCCCCTGGCGACGCCGCACCGCCGACATGGTCGAAGACTACCGTCTGCGGCGCGAGGGATTGACCGCGACGCCGCTTGGAGCGATCGCAGCTCGGCTTCCGACCGGCTTATGGCAAGCATCGCCAGCGACCTGCCGCGCCTCAGTCGCGCGATATGGACAGCCCCGCGAGAAGCGGAGCGTACGCGGCGAGCCTGCGGGATACGAACTCGGTGAAGAGCTGCACGCGCTTCGTCTTGCGTGTCTCCCCCTGCGTGAGAAGCCAGAGCGTTCCGTACATGTGCAGGTCGGTGCCCGGCACCCTCACCAGCAGGGGGTCGGCATCGCCGACGAAGCACGGCAGTGTCGTGATCCCGAGCCCTTGCCTGACTGCAACGATCTGCGCCTCGGCGTCCGTGGTTCTGAACGGCCCCCCCGTGGTGCGAACCTCACCCTCGCTGGCCCAATCCGGAATTCCATGAATGCTTATGACGATCCACCGGATGGGATCAGGCGCGCCCGCACGCCACGCGGCTAGTCGATCCCTGGACATGTAGACGCCGCCGAACAGCTCCGGTCCCTTCAGGCCGTGAAGATTGAGCGGCAGGGTTTTGCGGTCGTAGACGACGCGGATCGCGACGTCGGCCTCCCGGTTGGTCAGATTTGCCAGCTCGCCGGACGACAAGATTTCCATCTCGATGTCCGGATGCAGACGTGCGAAATCGGCAAAGTCCGGCATGAGCAGGTGTGTCGCCAGGGGCGGCGCCAGCGTCACCCGCAGAAGCCCGCGCACGCTCTGGTCGCGCCCGAAGACGCGCGTCTCCAGCAGGTGCGACGACGCTTCCATCTGGTCCGCGAACTCGAGAACCTCCTCGCCCGCGGCCGTCAGGCGGTAGCCCGAAGGCAGCTTTTCGAACATTTGGACCCCGAGGCGTTCCTCGAGCTGGGCGATGCGTCGCAGCACGGTCGCGTGGTTCACACCGAGACGCTCGGCGGCAGCCCGCACCGAGCCTCCGCGCGCGACGGCAAGAAAGTAGCGAACGTCATCCCAGTCGATCATGGTGCAATCCCGCACCATGCGGTGCGCCTTTCCAAAGCCCGTGTCCAGCACATCGAACAGCATCTCCTATGTGGGTGGCACGGGGCGATTATCATAGACGGCGCCGACAAGAACCGCCCAATTCCGAACGGCGGACGCCGATCGTCGCGGCTGGCGTCAGTCGTGCAGCCGGATCGATTTCGCACCACCGATGTGCGCGTTTCCGCACTCAACGCCTGACCCCGGCGGACCTATGTCGAGGGTCTCGGATTGTCCCCGAGCGACCAGAGGCGGAAGCCTGGAAGGAAGTCATGGGAAAGCTTAAGGGTAAGATTGCAGTCATTACGGGCGGTGCTACCGGCATCGGCCGCGCCGCGGCAAAGCGCTTCATCGAAGAAGGCGCCTTCGTCTTCATCTTCGGCCGCCGACAGGAAGCGCTCGACGCTGCTGTGGCCGCCCTCGGGCCCAATGCCCGCGCGGTGAAGGGCTCGGTCTCGGATGAGGCCGACCTCGACCGACTCTACGCGGCGGTGAAGGCCGAGCGCGGAACCCTCGACATCGTCTTCGCCAATGCCGGGGCGGGAAGCCCGCTTCCGCTCGGCAAGATCACGGCCAAGCACATTGACGAAACTTTCGACACCAATGTGAAGGGTACGATCTTCACGATCCAGAAGGCGCTGCCACTGATGCGCCGGGGCGGTTCGATCATCCTGACCGGATCGAGCGCCGGCACCACGGGCGCCCCGGCAATGAGCGCCTACAGCGCCAGCAAGGCGGCAGTCCGCAACCTCGCGCGGACCTGGGCGGAGGACCTGAAGGGCACCGGCATCCGGGTCAACGTGCTGTCGCCCGGGGCGACTGCGACCGAGCTCGCGAAGGCAGCGCTCGGCGAGGAAGGCCAGAAGGTCTACGCCTCGATGACTCCGCTCCAGCGCATGGCCGATCCGGCCGAGATCGGGGCCGTGGCCGCCTTTCTCGCGTCGTCGGACAGCAGCTTCATGACCGCCAGCGAAGTCGCCGTCGACGGCGGCCTGGCGCAACTCTGAACCCCGGCGCGGTCCCGTGCCTGGTCCACACACAATGAGAGATAAAAGAACATGAAAACACTAGAAGGTAAGATCGCAGTCATCACCGGCGGAAGCAGCGGGATTGGGTTGGCCACAGCCCAGCGCTTCGTGGAAGAAGGTGCGCACGTCGTGATCACCGGGCGACGCGAGAAAGAGCTGAAGGAGGCCGCAGCCCTCATCGAGAGAAACGTTACGACGGTCGTGGGCGACGTCTCGCGCCTGGAAGATCTGGACCGGCTCTATGCCGTCGTGAAAGAGAAACATGGTCACATCAACATTCTCTTCGCGAACGCGGGCGCCGGGACAATCGCACCGCTCGCGGCAGCGACTGAGGCCCATTTTGACCAGACCTTCGATGTGAACGTGAAGGGGCTGTTTTTCACAGTACAGAAATCCCTTCCGCTATTCAGAGACGGCGGTTCGATTATCCTGAATTCTTCGGTCTCCAACGTATTGGGGCTGCCGGGGTTCAGCACCTACGCCGCGAGTAAGGCGGCGGTGCGAAACTTCGCGCGCGCTTGGACACTGGAACTCAAAGACCGCAAGATCCGCGTGAATTGCATGAGCCCCGGAGCAATCGATACCCCGGCCCTAGCAACGACGACGGGTCTTACGGCTGAACAGGCCGAGCAAGCGGTCGCACAGTTCACCACACAGATTCCGATGGGTCGCAGGGGCAAGCCAGAGGAGATCGCGGCTGCCGTCACGTTCCTCGCCTCCGATGAAAGTTCTTACATCACCGGCGTGGATCTCGCTGTCGATGGAGGCATGGCGCAGGTCTGACCCCGGCATCAACACGAGATCGGAAAACATCATGAGCTACGCAATTGTCGGCTTCGGCAAGATCGGCCAGGCCCTCGCCACGGCGTTTGCCCGCAACGGCATCGAAGTATCCGTTGCAACGACGCGCGCCCCCGAAAGCTTTGCACCCGATGCGGACGCGATCGGCCGCACGATCATTCCCAAAAAGCTGGCGGACGCGGTCAAGGCGGACATCATCTTTTTGGCTGTCCGCTTCGAGTCGCACCCGGATGTCGCGAAGGCGCTGTCCACCTGGCAGGGCAAGACGATCGTCGATGTGACCAATGCCTACGGCGTGCCCCCCGAGAAACTGGGGGGACAAGCTTCTTCCAAGGCCGTCGCGCAGGCCTTCACTGGCGGTCGACTGGTCAAGGGCTTCAACCATTTGGCCGCTGCCGTCCTCGGCCAAGATCCGGCCGTCCATGGTGGCAGGAGAGTCGTGTTCCTGGCGAGCGACGATGACGCTGCCGCAGCGGAGATTGGCGCGCTTGCGGAAAAGCTCGGCTTCGCGCCGATCAAACTTGGCGGGCTTTCGGAAGGTGGGCAGCTTGTGCAGGCGCGCGGAAACAGCTGGGGTCAGCTGATCTTCAAGGATTTGGTCAGGTTCGACTGAACAACGCGACGTTCCCACCGTTGGGGATACGACGCACGCGATCGGATCGAGCGCGATCCGATCGGAGCGAAAAGGAGAAATGACCATGAGCACCGAAGAGAATGTCCAGATTGTGAAGGATTTCTTTGCAGCAATGGGCAGCTACGACGAGCGCGATCTGCTGGCGTTGGCTGCCGAAGATATCGAGTGGATCATTCCGGGCGAGGGCTGGCCCCTGGCAGGCACGCACCGCGGGCACGCGGAATTGGCGGCTGTGCTTAAGAAGGCATCTGAAGAGGTGGAAATGAAATACCCGAAGCCCCCCGAATTCGTGGCGCAGGGAGACCGGGTTCTGGTCGTCGGCGTCGCCACGGGAAAAATCTACGCTACGAACAAACCGTACAAGGACGAGTGGGTCTTCGACATTACCGTTCGAGATGGAAAAGTCGCACACATCCAGGAGTACATCGACACGCAAGCACTGGCGCGGGCCTCGCGGATGGATGCAAAGACCTAGTCAAGTTCGACCTGTGAATTGAATGCCCGCCCGAAATGGAGATCCCGATGTACGACCAACCCAAGCTATCCGAGTTGATCCGGTTCGCACGCGTCGAGGCGGGCGCCACCGTCATCGACGTTTACCCAGGCGACGGCGACTGGACCCGTCTGTTCTCCGAGATCGTGGGACCCGAAGGACGGGTCTACAGCTTCGTGCCGGTCGAAGTCGCCCACTTCAAGACCGATCCTGTCGGCCGCATGCAGACGCTTGCGAAGGAGCCGGGCCGAGAGAACGTCGAAGTCGCCTCGGCGGATCTCGTGGCGATGCCGCAGGCCACGCTACCGGCGGACGTCCTGTGGCTGCACCTGTTCTACCACGATCTCCACACCGCGCTGATGCAGGCAAGGGGCGCGACGGCGGCCCAGTTCAATCGAGCTGTCTACGAGCGGCTGAAGCCCGGCGGGTCCTACGTCATCGTCGACCACGCCGCCGCCGTCGGGGCGGGCACGAGCGACGCCCAGTCGCTGCATCGGATTGAGCCTGCATCCGTTCGCGAGGAGGTGGAGGCGGCCGGCTTCGTCCTGGATGCGCAAAGCACCATGCTCGCGAACAAGGACGATCCGCACGCGATCAAGGTGTTCGACCCCGCGATCAAGGGCAAGACCGATCGCTTCGCCTATCGGTTCGTGAGGCCCTGACGGGTCGCGGCTCCCACGTCATATCGACCTCCCCCGCGGGTTGCCTCGACGTCTTCGCTGGATTTGTTCGCATCCGCTGCGGGTCAATTACAGTTCTTGAGCTTTCGGTGCAGCCGGATCACTTTTTAGTCGTGACCTCAGATGGCTGCTCTGCCGACCCGCCGATTTTCTTCGAGACCACGTAGACGTCGACGCCGCTCATCGAGCATTCCTCGCTTGATGCCTGGCTTTTCGTGACGACCTCGATCTTCTTGCCATCCCTCGTGTGAAACGTGATGTCGTAAACCTGCTGGTAGAGGTCTTTGCCGATCTTTTCGGATGCGAGACGAACGGCCTTGGTCTGCGCCTCGATCACTGACGGGATATCAATCAGGCCGGCGTTCTTGAGGTGCGTGAGGGCCATGTTCGTGGGCCAACTCGCGCAGTCCGGAGACTTCGCCAGAGCCACCGCAGCCGGCATGGCAAATATTGCGACCATCACCACTTTCAACGCGGCGCGCATCAACGCACCACCTTGATGGTGTGGTCGCCACTTTCCGAGATCTGCTTGCGCCTGTTGATGGGCAGGACGGCAACGTACATGCCGTCGCGGTCGCCGCGCGTGTAAAGCTTCTCGCCAGGCTTGAGCTTCTGAAGTCCCGTATCGGTCAACAAGGTATTCTCCGTTCGGTTCACCGCCAGATACCATCATGGTACACCGCCAGATACCATCATGGTACATGATGGTACAGAACCGACCGAAACGGAGCCCCTGAAAACGTGCCCTCGGCGATCGCCGGCTCATGCTGAACAAGCGCCTCGATGTACTTCCGAAGATCGTGCTTTACAGCCAATGCAGCCCTCTCAGAATGCGCGTCGCAAAGTCATTAAGCTAAGTCGTCCAAGCTCCTCGCAACCTCCCCTACTCCCACTCAATCATATCGGACGACGTTTCGCCGTTGATTTGCAAGCACAATTCTTCACGTGTGACGGACAAATTCCGACGATATAGCCGCTGCAATTTTTCGGTCTTGAATTCACAGAAAAATTCGAGCCGCTCGCAACGCTGGCGGTTCCGGTACCTATCGGGGTCAATCGACTGATCGGCGCTGCCTGGGTAGCGAAGATCGCCGTGCGCGCACTGGTGCGGTGTAGATTCAAATACCGTCAGAGATCGGGAGGGCGCTTGTTCCCTCGCTCGGTCCGCACAGACAAAGGCGTTCTTGCCGAGGGGATGAATATTCTCTTGATGCTTCTCTTTGTCGCTTCCCCCGACCCGCAAACGAACGTCTATCGGGTGTCAGCCGGATCTATTTCCCGCGGAACACTGCCGAGCGACGTTCCACGAAAGACAGGATGCCCTCTTTCATGTCTTCGCTGCTGAAAACGCGATCCTTGATCTTCGGGATATAGTCGATCGCCGCTCTTTCGCCGGCCTCGATGTACTTCAGCGCGGCCTCTTTAGTTACCTGAATGCCGATCGGAGCGTTCTTGGCGATCAGACCGGCAATTTCCATCGCGCGCGGAATCTGCTGACCAGGAGCGACGACTTCCTGAACAAACCCGATTTTGTACGCCCGCGCTGCGCTGAACTCGTCGCACAGGAATAGGTGGTACATCGCGTCCCCCCAGCCGGCCCGCGTCAAGTACCGGAAATGGGCGCCACCGAGCGGCGCGATCCCGCGCTTGGATTCCATTTGGCAGAACCGGGCGTCGTCGGCAGCCACAACAATGTCGCCGGCCAACATCATTTCGATGCCAATCGTGAAGCATATCCCCTGGACCGCCGTCACAACCGGTTTACGGCATCTGCTCTTCAACGCGAAGGCATCGATGTTGCCGGGCCTGAGCTCGGTGTTCTCGGCCGTCGGTCCAAAGAACTTCGGCATATCCAACCCGGCCGTGAAATCCGGGCCTTCGGCGCAAAGAACCCCGACCCAATAGTCGTCGGTGCGGTCGAGAAGCGTCATCGCATCCGACATCTGCGCCATCATCTGCGGGCTGAAAGAATTCTTCTTCGCCACGTTGTCGATGACGATCTTGAACACATGCCCATGCACCTCGGTACGGATCTGACCGGCCTGCGTCTTCTCGCTCATTTGCTAGTCTCCGATTTGCTTGCAGTGGCGACGCGCGGCGTCAAAACCGTTCATTGCTCAGCTCAGCGCCGCAAACGCAGTCCGTTCGAAAGCCATCAGTTCTTCCGTCCGGCCATCGCGTACCTTCAGCAGCCACTGCGGGTCCTGAAGCAGCGCCCGCCCCACCGCGACGAGATCGAACTCCTCGCGATCGAGGCGCCGGATCAGCTCGTCGAGGGATGCCGGACGGGAGCCCTCTCCGCCGTACGCTGCGATGAACTCGCCGGTCAGGCCGACCGATCCGACTGAAATCGTCGGCACGCCCGTCACCTTCTTCGCCCATCCCGCGAAGTTCAAATCCGAGCCATCAAACTCCGGCTCCCAGAAGCGCCGTTGTGAGCAATGCAAAACGTCAACTCCGGCGTCGACCAATGGTCTTAGCCAGTCTTCCAGCGCCCGAGGTGTGTCGGCGAGCTTTACCTCATAGTCCTGCTGCTTCCACTGGCTGATCCGCAGCAATATCGGATAGTCTGGTCCCACCGCTTTGCGCACCGCGTGGACGATATCAGCGGCAAACCGGGCCCGGCCCGGCAGATCCTTGCCTCCATAGGCATCCTCGCGGCGATTGGTACCTTCCCAAAAGAACTGGTCGATCAGATAGCCGTGCGCGCCATGCAATTCGACGGCATCGAACCCCAAGCGCTTCGCGGCAAGCGCCGCATCGGCGAACGCGCGAATAGCGTCCGCGATATCCTCTTCGCTCATCGGCTCGCCGAACTTCTTGTCGGGTCGAGACAGGCCAGACGGGCTGTCGTAGGCTCCGGGCGGAGACCAATTCTGAGCACGTGTGCGGACGGCTCCGACGTGCCATAGCTGCGGCGCCATCAGGCCCCCCGCGCCATGCACCTCGTCAACCACGCGGCGCCACCCGCCCAACTCCTTCTCGCCATGAAAGCGGGGAACATTCGGATCGTTCAGGGATGCCGGACGATCCACGCCCGTCCCCTCCGATATGATGAACCCGACCGCTCCTTCGGCACGGCGGCGGTAATACTGCGCGACGTCTTCGGTTGGAATTCCGCCCGGAGAGAATGAGCGCGTCATCGGCGCCATCACGACCCGGTTTGGCAGGTTCAGCCCTTTCAGCTTAAAAGGCCGGAAAAGAACGTCGGTCACTATCTGCACTCCGTGAATTCGAACTTCGCGCGAACTTTCCGACGCAAACTCAACAAACCGCGCCGTCGACTCCGGCCTCAACGATTGAGCTCATTTTTGGCCTGCAATGAGCACGTCCCCGAACTGCTCCCACGAACTTCCGGACCAACGCTGGAGCTGAAGCTGCGTGTAGGCCATGCTATTCTCGGGACCTGTGTTGATCGTAATGCCCGGTATGACGGTGGGCAGCGACAGCCCGCGGATGCTCCGCGACTGCTTGACGATATTCTCGCGCGAGAGATCGTTGCCGCACTGCTTGAGTAGCTGCTCCAGAATCTGTCCCTGCTGCGTCCCGAACACATAATTGGCATCGCCGATATCGGCGCCAGGAAGGTATTTGGCGAAATGGTCACGATACCATTTGATGCCCGGGTCGTCGGCCCATTTCTTATCGTTCGGATCCTTGGTGATCGTCGCAGCGATGATGCCTATGGCCTTCTCCGGCCCCGCCGGAACGATGGTCGAAGACACAGAGCTCGAAACGAAGTTGATCAGGAAGAGAGGCTTCCAACCGATCTCGTCGGTTTTCTTGATGGCTTGTGCCGCGAATTTCGGCGTGCCCGCGACCAAAAACGCCTCGGCGCCGGACGCCTTCAGCGACACGACGTGGGAATCAATCGTCGGCTCGGTCACCTCGTAAGAGGACACGACGACTTTCTTGTCGAAATCGTCCTTCAGGTAGGCTTTGAATGCATTGACGAAGTCCTTACCCAAATCGTCGTTCTGATAGAGGATCGCTATCTTCGCGTCCGGGCGGCTCTGCGTGATGTACTTCGCGTAGATTCGTCCCTCCGTATCGTAGCTCGGCAACCCCGTCGTGGTCATGGGGAATTCAGCAAAATTGGTGAATTTGGTGACCCCGCTCACCACGAAAAGATGAGGCACTTTCTTGGCGTTGACGTACTTTATGGTGGCACTGATGCCGGGGGTACCCAGCGGACCGAACAGGAAGGCGACCTCGTCGCTTTCTATGAGCTTACGGGTCTGCTCGACCGTCTTGGGGGGACTGTAGGCATCGTCGTAGGTGATGAGGTTTATCTTTCGTCCGTTGATGCCGCCCCGATCGTTGATCGAATTGACGTATGCAATCAGGCCCTTTCCAGTGTTACTGAGCGGCGAAGCGGGGCCGCTGAACGGAAAGGTCGCCCCTATCTTCACCTCGGACTCCGTCACTCCAGGCGCCTCCGCGCGCGCGGCCGCGCCGGCGATCGATGCCGCCAGCGTCGCAACAATCATGGTCCTTCCGAACATTGCCATCTCCCTTCGGCGACGACCGCGTCGCGCGCCATTTTCCTTTGACGGATCAATTCGATTGGGGACGCCTCGCCGTTTCCCGCGTCCGTCAGCCTGCGGCCGTCGCGCTGGAGGTCTCTGCGCTTACCCGCGCGTTCGCCATCTCCCGCAACTTGTGTTTCAGTATCTTGCCGGTGGAGGCCGAGGGCAAAACGTCAAGCACGATCACTTCGGTCGGACGCTTGTAGGAAGTGAGCAGTTGGGACGTGTACGTCTTCAGGTCTTCGGCGTTGACGCTGGCGCCGGGGAGAAGCTGCACGAATGCGACCACTTCCTCATTGCCGCTCGTCTTTCGTCCGACTACGGCCGATTGAACGACCTGGTCGTGCGCGTTCAGCACTGCCTCCACCTCGGCGGGGTAGACGTTGAACCCGGAGCGGATGATCAATTCCTTGGTCCGGCCAGCGATGTAGAGATGCCCGTCAGCATTCACGCGAGCAAGATCCCCCGTGTTGAACCATCCCTCGCTATTGATCGCCGCGGCCGTCAGGTCCGGCGCGCGGTAGTAGCCGAGCATCACGTTCGGACCCCGAACGTGTAATTCGCCGACCTCGCCCGGTGCCACTTTTTTGCTTTGCCCATCCACGATCCGGTGCTCGATGCCGGGAAGAAATGGGCCGACCGACTCATCCGAGACAGGGTGTTCCGAACGGACCCCCGATAGCCCCGGCGAACACTCGGTTATGCCGTAGTTGTTCAACAGCGGGATGCCGAACTCGTCCTCGATCCGCTTCTTGAGATCGAGGTCGAGCGGAGCGCCGGCGACCGCCATGACCCGCAGACTGCCCCGCTCGAGCCGTTGGATGCCCTTGACCGCTTTGTATTCGAGCAGACGCTGATATGTGGCAGGCACGCCAAACAGGCTCGTAATCCCCTCCTCGGCGATAGCATGAGCCAGCGCGGCGGGAACGGCCTTGGCTACGACATGTAACGTGCAGCCGTGCATCAGCGTTGCGATCAGCAGGATCGAATACCCGACAATGTGCGACATCGGCAGCACACCGTAGATGCGGTCACCCGGCCTACTTTGGCGAAGCACTCCCGAAGTCTTCGCGGTAAAGAGCAGGTTGCGGTGGCTCAGCATGACTCCCTTCGGCGCACCGGTCGTACCCGAGGTGTACAAAAGGCCCGCGACCTGGCGGGCGCCGTCCTCTTCGACTGGCTCAGCTTGCGCAGCTGCATTGAGAGAACCGATACCGATTCCACCGAATGGCCCCACAGCGCCGATTTTCGCACCGACGCGATTGGCATGATCGGCCGCTTCCTTCGATAGCGCTGAGTTGAACAGCACGCGCTTGGCGCCGCTGTGCATTGCAATCAAGTCGACCTCTCGGGGCGAAAGGCGGGGATTGGCTGGAATACCCCAGGCATCGAGCTTGCTCGCCGCGAAGAGCATCGCCCCAAGAGCAACGCTGTTCTCGCTCGCAATTATCACACGATCGCCGGGTCCAATGCCCAAACCGGCGAGATCCTTCGTCGCCGCGTCGACAGCATCCGAGAACTGCCGGTAGCTCCACGGACGACCTCCTTCCACGAAGGCTGGTTGATCGGGCATGTCCCGCACGAACGGCCCGTAGACTTCGTGTACCCTGGATGGCAGGCCGTTCAGCAATTCGGCCGCGGTGAATGCGTCCACGCTACTCATGCCATTCCTCCCTGGTGCCCCCCTTTTCGGAAGCGCTGCGGCCGCCTTCAAACGAGGCAGGTCCGTCCTTTCAGTCTATCGGCAAATTGAGTAAAACGTTCTAAAATAGAACTGTCAAGTTCTGACAATTTTACCACATTCGCCTTGGCGAATAGCATCGTCCCTTTTCGACAATTCCTATTTGGAATTCTTCGGATGCAGGACGCTCGAGAGATCGATCAGATAGGACCTGAGGAAGCGCAGTGCTCGTTGACGTGCTTCATCGCGGTCCGGCGCTCGCGCGGGTTTGCCGATCCTGCCTGACGGTCCGGACCGCCCGTATTCGGGCAATCGCCCGACTATGATTGGACTCACCCCACCGCTTCAGCCGATTGCAGTACTGGATAGTCGGTGTAACCGGCGGCGCCGCCACCTGCGAACGTAGCGCGATTGTAGGGATTGAGCGCCGCGCCGAATTGGAGACGGCGCGGTAAGTCCGGATTGGCAATGAAGTGCCTGCCGAAAGCGACGGCGTCGCCCTGGCCAGCGCGGATCGCAGCATCGGCCGACGGACCGACGAAGCCGCCCGCGAGAATCAATGTTCCGGGCCAGAACCGACGCAAATCATGGATCGCGAGCGGCGCGCCGGCTTCACCGGCATCGGTGTCGCGGGCTTCGATCATGTGAACGTACGCAATATTGAGAGGAGCCAGCCGGCTCAGGACATGGCTGTACAGTCCGATCGGGTCCGCGTCACCGACGTCGTTAAATGTACCGAATGGCGACAACCGCACGCCGACGCGATCAGCGCCCCAGACCTCGACCAACGCGGTCATCACCTCCATCAGCAGACGGGACCGATTTTCGACCGAGCCGCCATAAGCGTCCGTGCGGTGATTGGTCTTGCTGTGAAGAAACTGCTCGATCAGGTAGCCGTTTGCGCCGTGGAGCTCGACGCCGTCAAATCCTGCGGCCAGCGCGTTGCGCGCGCCCTCGCGGTAAGCCTCGATAATTCCCGGAATCTCTCCGATCTCAAGTGCGCGGGGGGTCTCGAATGGCACCATCTGGAACGACGGCGTGAACGACTTGCCGGCAGCTGCAATCGCCGATGGAGCCACCGGCAGCGCGCCATCCGGCTGGAAGCTGGTATGCGACACTCGACCAACGTGCCAAAGTTGCATAAAAATGACGCCTTCCTTGGCGTGCACTGCATCCGTGATCTTCTTCCATCCTGCGATCTGTTCCGCCGAATGAATGCCGGGCGTCGCCGGATAGCCTTGCCCGGAAGGTGCGACCTGCGAAGCCTCGGTAACGATCAGACCGCCAGCCGACGCGCGCTGTGAATAATACTCGGCTCCGAGATCCGTAGGCACATTGCCGGGCACTGCCGCGCGCATGCGCGTGAGCGGCGCCATCACCACACGATGCGAGAGCGAGTAGCGGCCAAGCTTGAGAGGGGCGAAGAGGTGAGCTGAAATCATGGGAGATCCTTTCCGACGAAAATCACGCGTTGACATCGACGACCGTGCGGCCCTGGACTTTTCCCGCGAACATTCGGCGCACGACATCGGGGACCTGTGTGAGGCCAACCACCTGTGTAGTTCGCGCCAGTTTTGCCAGATCGAGATCGCGTGCCAGACGCGACCAAGCCTCGAACCGCACCTCTTGCGGGGCATTGACCGAGTCGATCCCGGCAAGAGTGATATTGCGCAAGATGAAAGGCAGGACCGTTCCGGGAAGATCCACGCCTTGAGCCAGGCCGCAGGCTGTGACAACGCCGCGATACTGCGTCTGCGCCAATACATTCACCAGGGTGTGGCTGCCGACGGAGTCGACTGCACCAGCCCAACGCTCGCGCGAGATCGGGGCTCCCTGCTCCGAAAGCGTCCGCCGATCGATAATTTCAGCTGCGCCGAGAGCGCGAAGATAGGCAGCTTCTTCGAGACGCCCCGTCGAAGCAATGACGCGATAGCCAAGATGGGACAGTATTGCGACGGCGATCGAACCGACGCCGCCATTGGCGCCAGTAACCAGGACGTCACCGCGCTGCGGTGTGAGGCCACCATGTTCGAGGGCCAGCACGGACAGCATAGCCGTATAGCCCGCCGTGCCGATCGCCATTGCATCCTTTGTTGAAAATGGCGCCGGGATCTTCACGAGCCACTCGCCCTTCAACCGCGCTTTCTGGGCGTATCCGCCGTGATGGGTTTGGCTTAGCGCCCAGCCATTGGCGACGACGCGGTCTCCGACCGCGATGCCCGGATAGGATGATGCCTCGACCGTCCCAGCCAAATCGATTCCGGGGATCAAGGGAAACTGGCGAATGATCTCCCCGCGTCCACTAATGGCGATAGCATCCTTGTAGTTCACTGTTGAATAATCGACCGCAACCGTAACGTCGCCCGGCATGAGATCTTGGTCGTTCATTTCGACCACGCTGGTCGAAATCTTCTCACTCGTCTTTGTTGCCAGCAGTGCCTTGAACGCCATCGCAATGTCCCCGGGTTTTTGTTTGCCGTCGACGGACCTAGGCGCCCGCCTGCCGGAGCTCAAGAAGGCACAATTAACGCGGGTACTATCATTTATGAACGTATCCGACGCAGCAAACGTCTCCCTCGTCCAGGCACCGCCGCCTTGTGGCGTGATGCCCCGAAGCGCGAGCGCGAGTCCTGGCATATTGAATGCATGACATGCATATTGTAGTATGATCATCATGTGATATGACTACTCTGATCTGAGAGCCTGTTCTGCAATGGCGACGAACGCGCCAGGTTTAGCGAGGTATCCGGTGCGCCCCAGAAGGTTTGACGCCAAAAGCGGATGTGCCGTGGGAGTGACGCTGTCCGTCATCGGTGGGCTCTGGAAGCCGCTGATCCTGTTTCATCTCTTTGCCGGCAAGAAGCGGTTCATGGAGCTGTCCCGAGCGATCCCTAACGTCACGCAGAGAATGTTGACCCTTCAGCTGCGCGAGCTGGAGGCCGATGGTGTCATCGTGCGCCATGCGTATCCGCAGATTCCGCCGAGAGTGGAATATGAAATCTCTCCCTTCGGCCAGAGCCTTAGTCCCATACTTCTTTCGCTTCGGAAGTGGGGCCAACACTACGAAGATTCATTCGATGGCACTGCTTTGAAGCAGCCAACATCTGACGCGCAGCGTTCGAACGCTTGCTCGCACACATGAAAGCGTAAGAGGCCGCAACATTCGGTTCGCTGTCTCCCGTGCGCCTCACCTGCGCGGCGATGTACTTGGCTGAAGGTAATGTTCCGGCCTAAACGACGTCGTGCGAATACATCATGGTCTTCCAAGCGATCCTATACGCAACGGCCGTTTGGAGAAAATGAGACTACACCTTGCGCGCGGACCAGATGGCTCCATATACTTGAGTACTCATCAAATTGAGTTAACTCATGTCTGACAATTCATCGAGCAAACCGGTCGCGGTCGTGACCGGAGCTTCGGCTGGGATCGGTGCCGTATACGCACGGCGGTTGGCCGCCCGAGGCTTCGATCTCATGCTCGTCGCACGCAGAGCCGACCGCCTCGCCACGCTTTCCAAGGAAGTTCAAAAAGAACACGGCACGAAGGTCGCAATCGTCGCGGCGGATCTCACCGATTCCGCTGACCTCGGCCGCGTCGAGCAGCACCTGGCCGCAGAAGAGCGGATCACCATGCTTGTCAACAATGCCGGCAGCGCCAAGCTGGCGCCGATGTCCGCCACCTCGACCGACGAGGCAGCGTCGATGATCGCTTTGAACATCACCGCCCTGACGCGGCTTACGCAGGCAGTCCTTCCGAATTTCCTGAAGAGGAACTCCGGCTCGATCATCAATGTCGCTTCGGTGCTTTCACTGCATTCGCTGCCGATCAGCAGCGTCTACAGCGGCACCAAGGGCTATGTCCTCAATTTCAGCCGCGGCCTTCAGGCGGAATTGACCGATACCGGAATCAGGGTGCAGCTTGTCCTCCCCGCTACAACATCGACCGAGCTTTGGGACATCGCCGGCGTCCCGCTGTCGCAGTTGAACCAGTCCTCGATCATGACGGCGGAGAACATGGTCGACGCGTCGCTCGCTGGCTATGATCGGGGCGAAGCCGTCACCCTTCCTTCCGTCGACGACACGCGCTTATGGGAGGCCTATGATGCGGCTCGCGGTGGCCTTGTTGCGGCCTCGCAGACGGGACAACCCGCATCCCGTTACGGCGTGAACTGACAGGCCCACGCCGGCACCAATCGCATCGCCGTTCCGGAGATGAATGCAGCCCCGGAACGTTCTCCCGGGAAGCGGCGTCGAGGAAACGCATCTTGCCGCGACCGCGGGAACAGGGCATTTAGGTGTCATGGGCACGACAACCAGGAAGTCGGGCGGGAGGCCGGACGTCAGCGAAGCACTGGCGGACCTGCAGCAGGTCGCCTGCACAAACACGGCGTTGCGGCGCGCCTCGCGCCGCCTCGGTCAACTTTACGACGAAGCATTGGCTCCGACCGGATTGCGCGGAACGCAGGTCAGCCTGCTGACGCAGATCGATGCAATGACTTTGCCGACGAATCGAGGCAATGGTGCCGGGCCGACGCTTCAGGAGCTGGCATCCCAGCTGTCTCTGCGCGTCTCCGGCATCACGCACGCTCTGGCGCCGTTGGTCCGCGACGGACTCGTCGAGCTGAGGCTGGACTTGCTCGACGCGCGCGTGAAGCACGCGCTGTTGACGTCCAAAGGCACGGCGCGCCTGGCCAAGGCGGTAGAACACTGGGCGATCGCCAACCGTCACGTCGAAAAGATCATGGGAAGCACGAAAACAGCGAAGCTTCGTGAACTGGCGGATCAGATATCCGCCGAGAGCTTCGATCTGTCCGCCGAGCATGGACTCCATTCGCGCAAGCGCAAGACGAAAGCAGCGGTCTGACGGCGATCGACAACTGCGCGCGGCTGTAGTTGCGTGCCGACGTGAGTGATAATCACCATTTCTCGGCCCACGGCCGGAGCACGACCTCGAACGCCCAGGTCGATCGATGCTGACGATGCAGTTGCAGATAGGTTTCCGCGATATGGTCGGGGTCGGCCATATTGTCCTCGACAGTCGTCCCCGCCAGCCGGTGCGCGCGAGTGCCGTCCTCCTGAGTCCAGCCGATCGCAGCGTCGATCGGCACATTTGCTATGTGGATACCCTGAGGCATCAGTTCTCTCGCCATGCTTTGCGCGAGTCCGGACTTGGCATGACATGACATTGCAAACGCGCCACTTGACGGGAAGCCTTTGAGCGCTGCGCTGGCGTTCGTGAAGATGATCGTTCCTCTCGCGCCGTTCGCGTCGGGTTCGTTTCCGAGCATGAGCCGAGCTGCTTGTTGACCGACCAGAAACGCGCTGAACGCAGAGTTTCGAAGGGTTTCGAGCACCATGACCGGGTCGGCTTCGATCACGTTCTTGCGGAAAATGCCGGGAACCCGGCCATCGATGTTATGAACGACAAGCCTTGGCGTGCCTACGTCCTGAACGACGTTCCCGAACAGCTGTGCCACCGCCGCCGGGTCACTTGCATCGCAGACGTATCGAAGCACACCATGCGTCTTCTCCAAGGCTTCAAGGACCGGCTTTTCGGGATTCCTGGCTGCGACGCAGACACGCATGCCGTTGTCCGCGAACAGTCTGGCGCAACTCGAACTGATGCCCGGACCGCCCCCGACGATAACCGCAATCTCGTGCACGGAACTTTGGATACCGCGGTCGGATTTAGTCATGTTGCCCCTCGGCTGCATTTTGGTGACCGGCACGGTCCCTGCCACAATTTTCGTGAAGAGATTTCTTCCCCGCGCCTTCGCTACGCCTGGCGCGGCAAGGCAGCGATGGTGGGTTTACTCCGAAATCCGGATCCTCACCGTTGCGTTTGATCATCCGGCGCAACGCCGGCGTGAGATGACATCGGACAGCGAATTTCGGACCTCCGGTCGGTTCAGGGTAGTCACGGTGACGCGATCCTCGTCCGTACACGGCCGTTCGTCCCTCCATTAATCATCTTGACCTTTAAGTCCTGCGCTACGGCGCTCTCCAAGACGAGGTGACACGGAACCCGCTGTGACCGTGCTTCCAGCGAGCCGGGCGTCACCAGTTCTCGCCGAATGGCCGCAGCTCCGTGAGGAACGACCAGGCCGACCGGTTTTGCCCATAGAGATGATAGAGTTCGTCCGCGATGGCAGCAGGCTTGATAAAGAATTCGTCGGGCTTGTCGCTCATCCGCGCGCGCATCCGAGGCGTGTCAATCACGGCATCGATGAGCACATAGGAGACGTGCACTCCGAGAGGCCACATCTCACGCGCGATCGATTCGGCCAGAATGCGCTGCGCTGCCTTTGTCGGGGCGAAGCCGGCGAAATTGGCCTTGCCTCGGATTGAAGACGTGTTTCCGGTCACCAGGATCGCGCCCCTGCCCCGGTTGACCATGTCAGGAGCCACTTCGCGCGCGAGGTACAACAAGCCCATCACGTTGACCTCGAAATTGCCCTTCAGCACCTTCGGATCGATCTCGCGAAAACTCCCCCAGCCACCTCCTACTGCGTTGTGGATGAGAACCTCGGCCGCGCCAAAGCGGCGCTTTATATCGCTGACAACGGTGTGCACTTGGCTCTCATCTGATACGTCGCAGGTCATCGCGTGCACGTCGGGGAGCTCTTGGGCGAGGCGATTGATGAGCTCCGCTGAGCGCGCAAGTGCTGCGACACGGAACCCGCCGGCGGAGAACCGCCTGACGATGGCAGCTCCGGTGCCTGGCCCTACCCCGGTTACGATCGCGATCGGTTTCTCGGTCATTTAACGCTTCCCCTCCAGCTATTGTCCGGCGGCTCTCATATGAATTCGCTCGGACCGCGCCTGATAGGCGGCGGCCTCGCGCGGGGACACCAGTGCCAGACGAACCGCGACGTTCTTGTGGTAGGGCGTGCCCGCGATAGGATCGCGGTTGCCGCTCTCGGTGAGCAGATTGATTCGGGGCCCATTGATCAAGCGCTCTCCGTCCGGCGTAGGATAGGCCTGACCGTAGCCGTGCGGCAGCGCCAATTACCCGTTTCGCATGGCGTTATCGACCTTACAGCGCACGACGAGCCGGCCAACCACCGACTCGACTGCGATCCAATCGCCATCTTGCGCACCCAACTGGCTCAGATCGCTCGAATTGATCAACATTGCGCCGTCCGGATCCTCGCGACGCCACGCGGGATCGCGAAAGATCTGATTGGCGTTGAACATGCGGCGGCCGCCGGCGGCTAGCATGAAGGGAAACTCCTTTGGAGCGCCCGCGGCTTGCGGATCGAGACGCGCCAGCCAATCCAGCATTTCCGCCACCGCCAGCCGAACCTTGCGATCCGAATGACCGATCAACGACCAGACCTCCTCATACTCGTGGCGGGTCACTGCGGTGCCCTGCCTGGCTGCCACGATCGTATCGAACAGGAGGTCGCCGAGCTGATGATCCGCCACCTTGTCGGATGCGCCGATCGCCCGCCGCACCGCTTGCGGTGTTCGCTTTGCGCAAGCCAGCGCCGCGATCCACAACGGAGCCGCGGCCGCCGTGCCATCCGGAAGCGTTTGCCCAAGCGTGTGATAGAGCACAAGGGCAGCTACTGCCCTTGGATTCTCTGCAGTGAAGGCACGAAAGGCGGCTGCGAATTCCGGTCGCGAGCGCCGTGCCGCATCGAGCAGCGGTGCGAGCGCATTGTCGCCGGGAAGAAGCCCTAGGGCGGACGCAAGCCGCGTGTAGATCTCAGGCTCAGGCAAGGTGCCGGCAAACGGCGGTAATACGCCGGCTCGCACATGGAAAAAATTGGTTGGAAACTCGAAGTTGAAGAGCGTGAACTCGGTCTTCTCGTATTGCGATGACGCCGGGAGAACGTAATGCGCCAGCTGGGCGGTTTCAGTCATCGCGACGTCGACCACCACACATAGTTCGAGCGAGCGCAGCGCGCGTTCTACGGCCTCCGTATTCGCTGCCGTGTTGGCGGGGTTGGAACTGTCGATCCAGGCGCAACGTAGCCGGTCGGGATGGTCATTGAGCACGGCCTCGGGAAAAATGTTCGGCGGCAGCAGGCCGCCGATAATCGCATCGCCAGTCGGCACGAATGTCTGGTTCGGAGAATTGCCCCACAACGGTTGAAGCCAGCTATGCAATTGGTTCGTCCCTTTACGGCCGAAATTCCCGGAAAGCATGATCAGGAGCTTTTCGAGGTAGGAGTTGAGCGTCGAGTTAATGCCTTGCTGGATACCGAGCTCAACCCGAACCACCATGGCCTTCGCCGCGGCGATCATCGCGGCGCAACGCTCCAGATCCGCGATCGAGATATCTGCGGCGGCGGCCCATTCTCCTACGGGGATATCCAATAGCACCTGCCTCACTTCCGAGAAGCCGATCGTGTGCTCCTGAATAAAGGCGTGGTCGATCCGGTCAGACCGAACAAGCGTGGCCAGCAGCGCGCCAAGGAGAAACGAGTCCGTGCCGGGACGGACCGCGAGATGCAGATCCGCCATTTCGGCGGTTTCGGTTCGCCGGGGATCAATGACGATCAGCTTGCGTGCGGGATCCTTGCGGATTTGATTGAGATGATCGCGCGCATTGGGAAAGCCGTGCGCAATCCAGGGATTTGCACCGATGACAAGCAGGAGATCGCAATGATGGACGTCCTCGGTGGTGTGGCACGTCTGGCTGCCGAACATGTGGCCATTGACCCAGAAGTCGCCGGTCTTCTCCTGCGAAAGAGCGTTGAAGACGTTACGCGAACCGAGCGCACGCAACAATCCAGCGGCATAGGCGCCGCCAGCGTGGTTTCCCTGCCCGCCCCCACCATAAAGAGCGATACTCTTGCCACCATACCTGTCGACGATACCTCGCAGCCGCTCCGCGATTTCTGCGATCGCCACGTCCCACTCGATTTCATCAAAACCGCCGTCGGCGCGACGACGCAGCGGAGTGGTAAGCCGGTCTCTATGGTGCGCGTAATATGGAATCCTGGTCGCCTTGTTGCACAGGTAGCCCTGCGATCTCGGACTTGAACGGTCGCCCCGAACTTTCTCAATGAGGCCATCGTTCACCGAGACTTCAATGCCACAGTTTATGTAACACAAGTTGCAGGCTGTCTTGAGCCATCTGCCGGCCGTCATGGGGACCTCCCGAAGGTTATGATTTTTTGCAGCCGATCGCCTCTACTGCTCTTCGCGGTGGCTTTCGAACCCGGCCCTCGGCCGTCAGGCGTCCAGTCTCGAGAATGCTGTCGGAAAGCTTTCCGGCGCCAACCGCGCGCGACAGCACGATAGACCCGACCATCGTGGCGATAGCTCCTGTTGCGATTTGGCGGGCTTCTTGAGGGGCTTCATCCGGAATCAGCTCGACAAGAACCTCGATCATCTCCTCCAGCTTCGAAGCAAGGGCTCGCCGTTCACTCGGGCCCGATCGGGCGACATCGGCTGCCAGAGCCGGAAGCGCGCACCCTTGTTTCGCATTATCCCGATGGCGGGGGCTAAGATAGTCAGCGATCAACGCCTCGAAGCGCTCCCCATTTGCTTTCTTGTTTGCCAGATCTTTCCAACGCGCGACCATCTGGTCCATGGCAAAAGCGATCGCTTCGCCAACAAGCTCTGCACGGGAACCGAAATGGTTGTAGAAGCCACCATGCGTCAGACCAGCGAGCTTCATCAAGCCGACGACGCTGATCCCCTTGGTACCGTTTTGGCGCAAGCCAAGAGACGCGTTCTCAACGATCCGTCTGTAGGTCTGACGTCTGTGGCTTTCTACGTATCGCATCGCTACTCCGTGCGAGCTTCCAGGACGACCTGCTGTCCCAACCGCTCCCCTCCCCCTGGACATTTGCCGCACAGCCCTGAAGACAGGGTCGGCAAACATTCCATTGCAATGCTGACCAGCTTATATGATTATCGTCATATAACAACAGCTATCAACAGGAGAGTTCGCCTTGGCCGTTGCTTCAGATCCTGTCGTTATCCTTTCCGCCGCCCGCACGCCGCTCGGCCGTTTCATGGGCGAGTTGTCGCCTCTGAGCGCCCACAAGCTCGGTTCCCACGTGATCGGCGCTGCGCTTGAGCGAGCGACGTTGTCACGGGAAAAGATCGGCGAGGTGTTCATGGGCAATGTGTTGCCGGCGGGACAGGGTCAGGCACCGGCGCGCCAGGCTGCGCGCGGCGCCAAACTGCCCGACGCGACGGGCGCCACGACCATTAACAAGGTCTGCGGCTCCGGCATGAAGGCGACTATGCTCGGCCATGATATCATCAAGGCGGGGTCAGCGGAGATCGTGCTGTCCGGCGGAATGGAAAGCATGAGCAATGCACCCTATCTGCTGACGAAAGCGAGGAGTGGATATCGCGCCGGGCACGACCGGATCATTGATCACATGATGATGGACGGACTGGAAGACGCCTATGAGACCGGGCGTTCGATGGGCGATTTCGGCGAGGCAACAGCGGAGGCTTATCAATTCACCCGCAAGGACCAGGACGCCTACGCGATCGAGACGTTGACCCGCGCGCGCAACGCGGTCGAAGGTGGCGCGTTCAGGGCCGAGATCGCGCCGATCACGCTCACAGAAAAGGCCGGACAGCGGATCATCGCGAACGACGAGCATCCGCTGAAAGTGGATCCCGCCAAGATTCCCGGATTGAAGGCAGCGTTCCGCGTCAACGGCACTATTACGCCGGCGGCCTCCTCCGCCAATGCCGACGGCGCTGCGGCTCTCATTCTTGCAAGACGCTCTCTCGCCGATCGCGATGGCCTACCCGTGCTGGCAGAGATCAAAGGTCATGCCACCCACAGCCAGGAGCCGCAATGGTTCACCACGGCGCCGATCCCGGCGATCCGCAAGCTGCTCGACAAGGTCGGCTGGAGTGTCGGCGATGTCGACCTGTTCGAGATCAACGAAGCCTTTGCCGTGGTCGCGATGGCGGCGCAGAAAGACCTCGGCATTCCCAGGGAGAAGCTGAACGTCAACGGCGGCGCCTGCGCGCTCGGTCATCCCATCGGCGCCACCGGCGCGCGGCTGATCGTCACATTGTTGCATGCCCTCGAAGCCCAAAATCTCAAACGGGGCGTGGCGGCACTCTGCATTGGTGGCGGTGAAGCGACAGCCATCGCTGTCGAGAGAGTCATCCACCGATAACACGGATATTCCCGCAACCGGCTGGCTCTTGTTGATTGCCAGTCCTTTGATGTCGGACCTGCTGATCCAGGTTCGGATTGTGTTGCTCGACGATCCGACAGTCTCGCCGGGCTTTGCAGGCCGACCGTGGCCTCGCGCGGCCGGTCGGCGGGCATAGGCGGCGCCGATGCCGCTCGAGACGCCGGTAATGAGTGCTGTCGTCGTGGATATGCTCTCAATGAGTGTTGCCAAACTGGTCCAGACAAGGATGTCAGCCCCGCGCCTTCAGATGCAGCATCGGGTGATGCTCGTAGTGGCCGGCGCCATTCTTCACGATGGGGTCTTCCGAGGTGATCGCCTCGATGTCGAGATCATCCGCGATCTGGTAGAGCGACACGCCATAACCGCCGCTCGGGTCCATGACAGGACCGTGCGCGACGATCTGCCCCTTTGCGAGCAAATCATCCAGGAACGCACCGTGCTGCTTCATCCATTGTTTCTCATCGGCGCTCATGGTCGCCAGAAAATCCGCCCGGGGCGGAATGTACTTGCAGAGATAGTACTTCATTGGTCGCTCCTCGGTGAAAACGACATTTCCGCTCGATTGTCAGCCTGGTTCGCGGGTCCAAGGACGACCTATCGTTCAGGCGGTCAAGCGGGTCTACGACGATATGAGCGAGGATATCGCGAGCCGTATTGCAGCGAGCGATGATCCCTGGAGTCGTTCGTGCGTCATTACGTGTCGGACTAAAACCGCGATGATCCGGGGGCGGGATGCGGGCTTGCGGCAATGGCGGCGGCCCTCACCTTGCATCCTCCTTCGATCAACAGCTCGCAAACCGCCATGCCGCGCTCAGATTGATAACAGGTCACGCAGACGGGCGCTGAATCCGATCAGCGAGTATTGATCTCGGCGCTGAAGCCTTCGCTCGCAAGTCTTTGTCAAGCAACGGCGCGCGTGGCCGCATTGGCGACAGTACCGTCAAGAAATCCAGTCAGCCGCTGCCGGATGATCCGTTCGGCCTCCGTCATGATGCGATCAATCAGCTCCTTCACCGTCGGGATATCGTTGATCAGCCCGACCACCATGCCGCAGCTCCAGGCGCCGGCGTCCATATCGCCATCGACCATCACCCGGGGGTAGACACCCGCCACCTGCTCGTGGATGTCCTCGATCTTGAGGCTCGCCCCCTTCTCGCGCTCGACCTCGAGCAGCTGAGTGACGCCCTTGTTCTTCAGCACGCGCTCGGTGTTGCGCAGCGCACGCATCACCAGCACCGTGTCGAGCTCGGTGGCTTCGACCAGGGCCTGCTTCACGTTGGCATGGACGGGCGCTTCCTTGGTTGCGACGAAGCGGGTACCCATGTTCATGCCGGCGGCCCCCATCGATAGCGCGGCAACGAGGCTCCGGGCATCCGCCATGCCACCCGAGGCTACGAACGGAATTTTCAGTTCATCCGCCGCGCGCGGCAGCAGGATCATGTTCGGGATATCGTCCTCGCCGGGATGACCGCCGCATTCGAAGCCGTCGACGCTGACGGCGTCGCAACCGATCTTTTCGGCTTTGAGCGAATGCCTCACCGAAGTGCATTTGTGGATCACCTTGATGCCCGCCGCCTTCAGCGCGGGCATGTACTGTTCGGGGCTGCGGCCGGCGGTTTCCACCGCCTTGACGCCACCTTCCTTGATAGCGGCGATGTATTCAGGATAGGGCGGCGAAGTGAAGCTCGGCAGGAACGTCAGGTTCACACCGATCGGCTTGTCCGTCATGTCGCGGCAGCGCGCGATTTCCTTGGCCAGCAACTCCGGCGTCCTCTGCGTGAGGCCGGTGATGACCCCGAGACCGCCAGCGTTCGACACCGCCGCGGCCAGCTCGGCGAAGCCGACATAGTGCATGCCGCCCTGGATGATCGGATGCTGGATGCCGAACAGTTCAGTAATTGCTGTCTTCACGTGCGCTTCTCCGGTTTCCGATCAGTTGACGATTTCAAACAGGCCCGCCGCGCCCATGCCGCCGCCGATGCACATGGTCACCACGCCGTATTTCGCTTTGCGCCGGCGCCCCTCGATCAGGAGGTGCCCTGCAAGCCTGGCGCCCGTCATGCCATAAGGATGTCCGATCGCGATCGAGCCGCCATTGACGTTCAGCCTGTTCGGATCGATGCCGAGCTTATCGCGGCAGTAGATCACCTGGACGGCATAGGCCTCATTGAGCTCCCAGAGGTCAATGTCATCGATCTTCAGACCGTGCCGCTTGAGAAGACGCGGGATCGCCGCGACCGGACCGATGCCCATTTCGTCCGGCTCGACACCGGCGGCGACGAAGCCACGGAAGATGCCGAGCGGCTTCAGGCCTTTCTTCGCGGCGATCTTGTCGCTCATGATCACACAGGCCGACGCGCCGTCGGAAAGCTGGCTGGCATTGCCCGCGGTGATGGTCTTGCCTTCGAACACCGGCTTGATTTTCGCAAGCCCTTCCGCCGTAGTCTCGGGGCGCGGGCCTTCATCCTTCGACAGGGTCACCTGCTGATAGGTGACCTCCTTGGTGTCCTTGTTGACGACAGCCATCCTGGTCGTGATCGGGACGATCTCGTCATTGAAGCGGCCGGCCTGCATCGCGGCACCGATGCGGCGCTGACATTCGAGGCTGTATTCGTCCTGCCGGTCGCGGCCGATCTTGTAGCGCTCGGCGACGACCTCGGCGGTATCGAGCATGGACATGTACATGTCCGGCTTCATCGCCATCAGTTCGTCGTCGACGGCGTGGAACCTGTTCATGTGCTCGTTCTGCACCAGGCTGATCGATTCGATACCGCCTCCAATCGCGATTTCGACGCCGTCCAGCATGACGGAGCGTGCGGCGACCGCTATGGCCTGCAAGCCGGACGCGCACTGCCGGTCGATCGTGGTACCGGCGACCGTTGCCGGCAAGCCGGCACGTATCGCACCCTTGCGGGCGACGTTCATCACCATGGTGCCCTGTTGCATCGCGCAACCCATCACCACGTCCTCGACCTCGCTAGGTTCAATCCCTGCGCGCCTCACCGCTTCGGCCATCACATGGCCGGCCATGGTCGGACCCTCGGTGTTGTTCAGGGCACCTCGATAGGCCTTGCCGACACCGGTGCGGGCGGTGGAAACGATAACTGCCTCTGTCGTCATGCTTGCCTCTTTGTCACGCGGCCGCATCGAGCTGCACATAGCGCAGCAAGTGGTGGGCCGGATCGCCGAACTGGATGTTGATGGAAGAGATTCGCTTGAGGTAATGGCCGACATTCAGTTCGTCGGTCATGCCCATGCCGCCATGGAGTTGCACCGCCTGATCCGCGATGAATTTGCCGGCATAGCCGATCTTCGACTTGGCCCCCGAGGCGAGGCGCGAGATACCGTTCTCGCCGGCGCCGAGGCTGAGATTGAGATGCTGCATCAGGGAGAGCGCCTCCTGATGGGCGATGAACATGTCGACCATCCGGTGCTGCAGAACCTGAAAGCTGCCGATGGTGACGCCGAACTGCTTCCGGGTCTTGGAGAACTCCAGCGTCGCGGAGTTCAATTCGCTCATCGCACCGACCGCTTCGGCGCAGAGCGCGCCAATGGCCCGATCCCGGCAGGCTTCCAGCTGGGCGACACCTTCTCCCTCGCTGCCGAGCAACTCGCCGCGTACATCGCGGAGCGTGATTTCGGCGGCGCGGCGGCCGTCGATGGTCTTGAAGCTCCGCAGCTCGAGATTGGCCGCCCGGGCATCGACGACGAACAAGCTGACGCCGGAGTGATCTTGGCGCTTGCCGGCGGTGCGGGCGGAGACGATGAGATAGTCCGCCCAGGGCGCCGCGATGACGGCGGTCTTCTCACCACTGAGGATGTAGTCCTTGCCATCGGGCCGCGCCGTGGTCGCGACATTGGCGAGGTCGAAGCGCGAGCCTCTTTCGGTCCAGGCCAGCGCCCAGATCTTCTGTCCGGCGATGATATCGGGAATGAAGGCCTGCTTCTGCTCTTCGGTCCCTGCATGCTCGATCAAGCCGCCAGCCAGCACCACAGTCTCCACGAACGGCTCCACGACAAGGTGATGGCCGAATTCCTGGGCGATGATCATGGTCGAGAGCGGGCCGCCACCGAGTCCGCCGCTCGCCTCGGAGAACGGCGCGGCAAGTAGGCCGAGCTCGGCAAAGGCCCCCCACTGCTTGCGGCTCCAGCCCTCTTCATTGGCAACAATCTTGCGGCGCGCCTCGAAACTGTACTGGTCGCGCAGCATCCGCTGTACGCTGGAGCGCAACAGTTCCTGCTCTTCCGTGAACTGGATATCCATCCGATCCTCTTGTTGCGCTGTTGCTAGAGACCGAGCACCGCTTTGGCGATGATGTTGCGCTGGATCTCGTTCGATCCACCGTAGATGCTGAGCTTGCGCGCGTTCAGGTACTTTTCCGACGCGGTGTGGCCGTAATCAGGACCCGGCATGAACTGGTTTGCGCTCAAAGGTTGCTCGCGAAGTGCCAGTCCGTAATTGCCGATGGCGCGGTGCGTGAGCTCGGTAATCCCCTGAAAGATCTCGGTGCCGCGGATCTTGAACAGCGAAGCCGCAGGACCCGGATCAATGCCGCGCGCCATCTGGGCAATGACGCGCAGCTCGGTGGCCTCGAGCGCGAGCACATCGAGCTCGATCCGGCCGATCTCCTTGCTGAATTCGAGACGGGCCGGATCGTCCGCGGAAATCTCCGCGTTCACAATCTTCTTCAATCGATCGAGATAACGCGTCGACCGGCCAATCCCGGCCATGCTGGTGCGCTCGTTGCCCAGCAGGAATTTTGCGTAGGTCCAGCCTTTGTTCTCCTCGCCGATCAGGTTCTCGACGGGGACGCGGACATCTTCGAGAAAGACATCATTGACCTCGTGCGATCCGTCGATCGTGATGATCGGACGCACGGTTACGCCGGGCGATTTCATGTCGATCAGGAGGAACGAGATTCCGGCCTGAGGCTTTGCGCCCGGATCTGTACGCACCAGGCAGAAGATCCAGTCGGCGTGCTGCGCCAGCGTTGTCCAGGTCTTGTGACCGTTGACGATGTAATGGTCGCCATCGCGCACAGCCTTGGTCCGGACGGTGGCGAGGTCCGAGCCCGAGCCCGGCTCGGAATAGCCTTGGCACCACCAATCCTCGCCGGAAAGAATCCGGGGCAAGAATTTCTGTTTCTGCGTATCGTTGCCGAAGGTGTAGATGACGGGACCCACCATGGTGACGCTGAACGCCAACGGCGGTAGCGTCCCGGCCCGGCTGGTTTCCTGCTCGAAGATGAAACGTCGGGTGATCGACCAGCCGGGGCCGCCATATTCCTTGGGCCAGAGCGGCGCGATCCAGCCCTTCTTGTAGAGAATGCGGTGCCAGAGCAAGGATTGCTCTTTGGTCAGGTCGGTCTCCGGATTGGGGACCCGCATTTCCTTCGGATAGTTTTCGGCGATGAAAGCGCGCACCTCATCACGGAAGGCCGCGTCTTCGGGAGACAATGCGAGTTCCATCGGGCGCGTCCTACCACTTCTCACCGAAGGGGCGGATTTCCATCTCGAAGGTCCAGGCGCTCTTCGGCTGCTGATAGAGCTGCCAATAGGACGTCGCGACCGAGGCCGGCGGCATCAGCAGGTCCGGATCGTCGAGCGCATTGGGGCCGAGTGCCTCCAGGCGTCGCTGGCGGACCCACTCGGTGTCGACACCCGAGTCGATAATGAGGTGAGCGACATGAATATTCTTCGGGCCCAGCTCACGCGCCATCGCCTGCGCCACGGCGCGCAGTCCGAATTTGGCGCTGGCAAAAGCGGCATAGCCGCTGCCACCGCGCAAGGAAGCGGTCGCACCGGTGAAGAAGATGTTGCCTTGGCCGCGCGGCAGCATCAGCCGGGCTGCCTCACGGCCGGCGAGGAAGCCGGAGTAGCAGGCCATCTCCCAGACCTTGCGGAACACGCGCTCGGTCGTGTCGAGGATCGGGAAGTTGACGTTGGCACCAATGTTGAAGATGCAGACATCCAGAGGCGCGCGCTTGTCGGCGTCATTGAGGAAGGAGATAATCTCTTCCTCCTTGCGTGCGTCGAGCGAACGCGCCTGGATCTCGCCGCCGGCGGCCTCGATCTCCTTGACCAGCGGCGCCAGCTTGTCGCCGTTGCGGCGGCCCGCGAAGACGGTGAAGCCCTCGGAGGCAAACTTCTTGGCAATCTCGCCGCCGATGAAATCGCCCGCGCCGACCACGGCGACGGTTGCATTTCTCTTTTTCAAGGGTCTTCTCCCGGTTAGGTTAGGCTCGCTGTGTGCGAAGCTGTTCTGTCGGACCTGGAATGTGGGCCGCAATTTTCGCGGCCGATGACTATGCGCTCATCCGCTCTCACCTCGCCAGCGCGCTGACCAAGGGTACCATGGCCGGAGGCACAGTCTTCGACCTGCGTGGTTCGATCCAGGGCTTTGGCAGGCTGGCGACGAATTGATTGATGGATGCGGCCCGGCAAACCGAAAACAGTCTCATCGAGACCGAGCGCTTGCGATAGTTTCGCCACGACCAACCGCCTCCCACCTGAAGAACATCGACGCTTTTTCATCATTGCGCCTCGGGATCAAACATGCGTTCTTTTTTAGAACTCGTCAATCGCTATTTTGCTGCAACGTTCGCATCAGGAAATGGCAAGTTCACTGCCATATTTACCGCCTCGCGAGAACTCCGTTTACAACGCGGTTTTCAGCCGATACCTATGCGTATCAAATAAGAACTTAAGGGAGGACAAGCATGGGAGAAAGTCGCGGTGTCGCGATGCTGGTCGGCGCGGGTGATGCCATCGGCGCTGCTGTTGCGCGGCGGTTTGCCAGCGGCGGCTACACTGTTTGCATCTGCAGGCGCGATGCAGCTAAGTCCCAGGCGCTTGTCGATGAGCTCAAGGCGAAAGGCCAAAGCATCCACGCCTTCAGCGTTGATGCCCGCCAGGAAGCGGAGGTCCAGAAGCTGTTCGCGGAGGTCGAACGCGACATCGGGCCGATCGAGATTTGTCTGTTCAATGCCGGCTCGAACGTCAACAAGCCCCTGCTGGAGACCACTGAGAAGCTCTTCTTCAAGGCCTGGGAGCTGGCGTGCTACGCGGGCTTCCTGGTCGGACGCGAAGCTGCGCGCGTCATGCTACAGCGCGGACGCGGCACCATCTTTTTTACCGGCGCGACCGCAAGCATCCGCGGCAGCAAGGGGTTTGCCGCGTTCTCATCGGCAAAATTCGGTCTTCGCGCGCTGGCGCAGGCCATGGCGCGCGAGCTCGGGCCCAAGAACATTCACGTCGTCCACCTCATTATCGACGCCGGCGTCGATAGCGAAGCCATTCATCAGCGCATGAAGGCGGCCAAGGGGATCGAGGCAAGCGAGATCCCTCCCGACAGCCTGACCAAGACCTCCTCGATTGCCGAAGCGTATTGGTTTGCCCATCAGCAAAGCCGCGACGGCTGGACCCATGAACTCGATCTTCGTCCGGCTGCGGAGAAATGGTGACATGAGCGACGATCCAGACCTCACCCTGTGGGGCGTTGGGACAAGCCGCACCGTTCGACCTCACTGGGCAATGCACGAGCTTGGCCTGGCCTACAAAACCAAACCGATCGGCCCGCGGACGGGTGAGACCAAGTCGCCCGAATATACCAGGCTCAATCCGCGCCAGAAGGTTCCGCTGCTGCAGGACGGCGATTTCTGCATCGGCGAAAGTGCCGCGATCGTCGCATATTTGTCGCGCATGTACTCCACGCCGGAGCATGCATTGATTCCGGAATCCACCCGCGACTATGCCGCGTGGCTGGAATGGTGCTTCTTTATCGTCACCGAGCTCGACTCCACCAGCCTGTACGTGATGCGCCGTCACCGCGCCGATGCGCTCGGCCCGATCTACGGCGTGGCGCCGGAGGTCGTGGCTCAAGCCGCGGAATATTTTCGAGCGCAGCTGCGCCATGTCGAGGTCGCGCTGGCCGATGGCCGACAGTTCCTCATGGGCGACCGCTTCAGCAGCGCCGATATCCTGCTGACGACGTGCCTGGACTGGGCCGTCGCCTACGGTGTCGGCATTTGCGACAATGCGCAGCCTTACCTCGAGCGCATGCGAAGTCGGGAGGCTTACCAGCGAGCGGCTGCGGCGAACGTTCCGATAGCACCGATTACACCGATGCCTGCCAAGGCTTGAGAGCCGATTGAGAATCGCGCGAAGCGCGTCGGCCTACACGGCCACGCGCAATGTGCGCGCGGCGACCATGTCGTCGATCGCGTCATCGCCATAACCCAGCCCGCGCAGCACTTCGCGCGAGTGCTCGCCGACGCGAGGAGCCGGTCCACCGATCGCAACCTGGTTGACCTCGAAGCGGGCCGCAGGATTCGGCTGGCGCACCCGGCCAACCTTGGGCTGGTCGAATTCCGCGATGATCCCGCGCGCCACCACCTGTTCATTGTGAATGATTTCGCCGCGCCGCAGGATTGGCGCGCAAGGAACATCCGCGGCGTCCAGACGCTCCAGCCATTCGGCCGTCGTGTGCTGGCCGATATACTCCGCCATCTTGTTGATGCGCGCCGTGGCGTTCACTGAACGCGCCGACGGGGTCACAAACCGGGGATCCTTGGCGAGCTCGGGGTCGCCGGACGCGCGACAGAAGCCCTGCCATTCGGAATCGGAGATGGTGCCGGCCGTGATGTAGCCGTCACTGGTTTTGAACACCAGATCCGGCCGGTCGTTGGGATCGGCGGCGGCGGCCTCGGCTCCGACCACGGTGTACTGCATCATGCCTTCCGGCCACAGATAGGAAATCATCGCATCCAGCATGGCCACCTGGATATGATCCCCCTGCCCGGTTTTCTCTCGCGCATAGAGTGCGGCCGCCACCGCCTGCGCCGTGAACACGGCTGTCGTCTTGTCGCAAACGATGGTGCGGATCATCTGAGGGCGATTGGTGACCGGCTGCGACTGGATATCGGCAAAGCCCGACAGGCCCTGAATGATCGGGTCGTAGACCCGTTTCTTCACATAGGGTCCGGTCTCGCCGACGCCGCTGATGGAGACGTAAATCAGGCGCGGATGACGCCGGCGCAGCTCTTCGACGCCGAGGCCGAGGCGCTCCATGGTGCCGGGCCGGAAGTTTTGCACCAGGACGTCGGCTTGCGCGACCAGTTTGGCCAGCACCTCGCGCCCGGCCGGGCTCTTGACGTCGATCGAGAGTGAACGCTTGCCGCGGTTCGACGAGATGAACAGCGCGGAGAACTCGCCGTCCTTGTCGATGGTGGCCCGGCTGCGACGGGTGATATCGCCGCCGATCGGCTCGATCTTGAGCACGTCAGCGCCCTGGTCCGCCAGAAACATGGTCGCAAACGGGCCCGACACCACGCCGGTCAGATCGAGGACACGAACGCCGCCAAGCGGACCAGCCATTTCACTCTCCCTGGATCTTTTTTTCTGCCAGCGGGCTGAGGGTAAAATTCTAGCTTCCCGCCAGCCCCTTCACCACAACACGCCCGGACCGCAAGTCGGTAACTAGCCGGTTTTGGAAACGGGCTGCCGACTCTGTTCGACGATCGATTCCTCGACGTCCCGGAGTTGATCCTTGCCGAAAAACATCTCCTTGCCAACGAAGAACGTCGGCGAACCGAACGCACCGCGAGCGACCGCGTCGTTGGTCAAGTCGATCAGCTTCTTCTTGACGTCGTCCTGCTGTGCGCGCGCGACCAGCCTGTCGATGTCGATCCCCGAGGAAGCAAATGCGCTCCGGAACACTTCGGGATCGTCCATCTTCTTGGGCTCTTCCCACATGTGATGATAGGCGGCGCGGAAATATGGCTCGAACACGCCTTCGAACTGGGCCGCCACGGCCCCGCGCATCAGCATCAATGTATTGACCGGGAAGAACGAATTCTGGCGAAATTTCGTGATGTTGTGGCGCCGGATAAAGCGCTGGGTCTCGAGCGCCTGGTATTCCGGTTTGTTCTTGATTCCGCGAAGCGAGTCGAACGGCGACATGTTGCCCGTCGCCTTGTAGATCCCGCCTAGCAGGACTGGGACGTACTCGAACTTCACGCCGGTCCGCCGCTCGATCCCGGGAATGGCGACTTCCGCCAGATAGGCGTTCGGACTGCCGAAATCGAACTGGAATTCAACCTTGGGGGTCATGACCGCTTTCTCCCGCAGAGCGAATTGGATGGTCCGTGACCTGTGATCCAATCGCATGCTTGCCTGATCTCGTCTTTACAGTTCTAAAATTGAACTGTCAAATTTGGCCGGACTTGTGCTAGTTTGGCCTAATGATCGGGGTATTGTTTGGAGTTCAGTACCTATCTAGAATGCAAGGAAATGGAACGACCTCAGCGACGGTTTGAGGCGGCCATGCAAGGACGACTGGAGAGTACGGATGAAGTGGAAGGAACTTGAGGAAGAGCCGTGTTCGATGGCCCGAACCATTGGCGTGATCGGCGACCGCTGGACGCTTCTGATCCTGCGCGAATGCTTTCTGCGCACGCGGCGCTTCGAAGGATTCCAGTCGGCGCTCGGAATTACCCGCCATCTGCTTGCCGAACGGCTGAAGAAGCTGGTTCGGCTGGGCATCCTGCGCCGCATTCCCTACCAGGAAGCGCCCAAGCGTCACGAATATATCCTGACCCAAAAGGGCCTCGATCTCTATCCGATCATGATGGCGCTGGTGCATTGGGGCGACACTCACATGGTCGACGAGCGCGGCCGGCCGCTGCTGCACCAGCACCGCAAGTGCGGAAAGAACTTCGACCCCGTCATGGTGTGCTCTGAATGCGGCGAGCCGCTCCTGGCCAAGGAGGTTCATACCCATCCGGGCCCAGGCGCCCAAAGCCCGCTGACGATAGCGACACCTGACAAGCCGAAGGCAAAGGCGCGCCGCAGCGCCGCTTGAGCCGACCACCGGCATCACCGACCGAACGCATCCTCAGACTGGAATCACAGCTGCGTCGGGTTCGCTGCAGTAGAGATGCTCCGCTTGTTCAGCCCGGTGCTTGAGTACGGCGCGTTGATTGACATAGGCCTTGTCGGTGATTTCTCCCGCGGCCAATGAGGGCGGATCCTTCAGCAGGGTGAATGAGCAGATTTTTTCGCTGCTTCCAACGGCCTCATTGTATTCCCGCAAACGATGCTTCAGGAATTCGATCACTCGGGGCTCGGAGGTCAAATCCGCAGTGGGCGCGTTCGAAATCCGCGCCGCCTCGGTCGGGTTCAGCCAGCACAGCAGCGCGCAGGCTTCACGGTTTTCTCCGGCAACGACAATGTCGAGCAAGACGCCGCGCGTTGCGGCCAGGATGGCGGCACGCATAGTCCCGATCGCAACCCAGGTGCCGTTCGCGAGCTTGAAGTTCTCCGAAATTCTGCCCGTAAAACGAAGACCGAGCTCCGGCTTCTCGGGATCGAGAAACGACACGGTATCGCCGATGCGGTAGAACCCCTCCTCATCGAAGGCCTTCTCCGTCAAATCGGCCCTTCCGAGATAACCGGGGGTGACGTTGGGGCCCTTGACCCTGGCTTCGTACGTGTCGGAAACGGGAACGAGTTTCAGCTGCACGCCCGGCGCGGGAAGACCAATCTCCCCGGGCCGATCCGTTGCCCAATGCGTCGTGCTGATTGTCGGCGCGGTTTCGGTCGTTCCATAGCCCGACATGACTGGAATCCGCCGGCCCGTGATCGATGATGTCAGCCGATAGAGTTTTTCAAGCGTTCCCTGCGAAATTGCAGCCCCCGCGTAGCTCAATCGATCCATCCGCTTGAAGATGCTCGCGCCGAGGGCGACGTCGTTCTCGATGGCGTCGCACAAGAGATTATAACCGGCGGGCACGTTGAACATCGCCGTCGGCGAGATCTCCTTGAGATTCGCCACCGATTTGTGAAAGAGCTGCGGCAGCGGCCGGCCATCATCGATGTAGAGCGTCCCGCCGTTCTTGAGAATGCCGTGAAGAATGACGTTGCTGCCCATCGTATGGTGCCACGGCAGCCACTCGACCTGGACCGGCGCCTCCGGAGGCGACACGAGCAGGCTGCCCATTTGCAGGGAGCTCGCCATCATGCGGTGGGTGTTCAGCACGCCCTTTGGCAGGCCGGTCGAGCCGGACGTGAAGAGAATTTTCGCAACGGCGTCGCAAGGGACCGCAGCCGAAGCATGCGCGAACCCGTCGCACTCCGGTCGATCAGTCAGGACGCGGAAGGGCGTCGTATCCGGCGCACCATCGACGCTGATCCAGGCCGCGTCCGCCAATTCGGGAATGGAGCGGGCCGCGGAAAAGTCGCGTCCGCTCTGAACGAAGACGAAGTTCGGCCGCAGCACCTGCGCGATGTCCTTGAGGCGCGCAAGGCCGCCGGGCATCAGCGTGTAGTTCGGCGATATTGGCGCCAGAATGACTCCTATCGACATCGCCGCAAACGAAATCACCGCGTTCTCGATGGAATTCCCCGAAAGCACCGCCAGCCTGTCCGCCGGCTTTGCGCCCATATCGATCAGGCTCTGGCCGACCGCCTGGACCTGCAACCATGCCTCGCGATACGTGATCTCGTCCCATCCCCCTTTGGCATTGCGTTGTGCGAGGAAGATTCGGTCTGCAGCCGCACTTGCCCAGCGCGGGAGAAACTCGGTGACGCGCCAGTTGCACGGTCCCAGTTCAAGCGGCGACCTCAATATGAGCGTGCCGTCGATCCGGCGCTCGATGGAGAGCTCCCTAGGCGCAAATGTCAGTGGTTTCGTCGACATCGAAAGCGATCTCCTGAATTACCGCGGACGGATAGAGCGAGCTGCTACGCCACGTCACTCGGACCTGGCATCCAGGACGTCTCCGAAAGCTTGCCACGTCGTGCCGGTCCAGCGCTGCAGCCGCATCTGCGTCCAGATCATGTTCTCTGTCTCGCTGGTGTTGACTTTGATCCCAGGCAGCGCAGTCGGAACGACGACATCTTTGAGATTCTTCGCCTGCGCCAGAATATTCTTCCGCGACAGATCATCACCGCATTGCTTGAGTATCTGCTCGAGCAGGATGCCTTGCTGATAGCCGGTCAGATAGCTGCCGTTGGTGATATCGGCGCCCGGCAGATACTTGTCGAAAAACGCCCGGTAGGCCTGCATGCCCGGGTCATCCTTCCATGTCTCGTCCAGAATATCTTTGTTGGTCGTCCCGACCATCACGCCGACCGATTTGTCGAGGCCAGCCGGTGCAAGCGTGCCTCCGACCGAGGCGGAAGGGAAATTGATGATTACGGTCGCCTTCCAGCCGATCACCGAAGCCTGCCGGATGGCCTGGGCTGCGAACTTCGGCGTGCCGGCGATCACCAGCGCCTCGGCACCCGAGCTCTTCAGATTGGTGATTTGAGAATCAATCGTCGGTTCGGTGACCTCATAGGAAGCGCTGACGACCTTCCGGTCGAAATCCTTGCCGAGGAACGCCTTGAAGGCGCCGACATAATCTTTGCCGAGATCGTCGTTCTGGTAGAGGATGGCATATTTGGCGTTCGGCAGCGTCTTCGTCAGGTATTTGGCGTAGATCTTTCCTTCGGTGTCGTAGCTGACAAGACCCGTGGTGATCAGCGGGTAGTTGGCGACGTCCGTGAACTTGGACGAGCCACTGACGATGGCGACGCTCGGCACCCCCTTGGCCTTCAGGTATTTTGCAGTGGCTGAAATGCCGGGAGTGCCGAGCTGGCCGAACATGAACGACACTTCGTCGCTTTCAACCAGCTTGCGGACGTGCTCCACCGCCTTGGGCGGACTATATCCGTCGTCATAGGCGATGTAGTTGATCTTGCGTCCATTGACGCCGCCGCGGTCGTTTAAGGCCTGAATGTAGGCCATCAGTCCCTTGCCCACGAGACCGATGGATGACGCCGGCCCGCTGAAGGGAAAAACCCCGCCGATCTTGATCTCGGTGGCAGAGATTCCGGGCTCGTCGGCGGCGAATGCCGGGCCGCTCAAGAATAGAGCCAGAGCCGCAACGATCTTCCATCTCACCAACATTGCTCGTCCTCCCAAACCTGCACCCTTTCCGGGTACGTGGCTTTATTTTGTTGCGCCGGCGCGACTCGTCGCGCGTCATTGCAAAGACGCATCGGGCTGAACGGGTCCAGCCGTATTTCGGCACATTGCGGCCGTTGCGTTCGGCCATCTTCTCCTTGCAGGATACAGTTCTTTTTTTGAACTAGTCAAGCCGTTAGATGGTCATTCCCCTCCGGCGAACGCCAGGCCTGCTCTCGTGCGCGGTAAGCTGGTTCAGAAACTGCGCGCAAAACGCGTGGATTTTTGAGCTACTCTGACGCGGGCCGCCAGACGCGGCTGTGTGATTTGGAGACGCTCAATTAATTCTATTTTCGAACCCGTAGATGCTCAGAACTAACCGGCGGGCGACGTAGCACCCGCCTCACCTAATCAGACGCTTGCTATGAAGAAGTTGAGAGGTTTCTCGACGCCGAGTTTTTCCAGTCTGGAGGTTCGGTGATCACGCAGTTCCGGATTGGTTGCGGCGACGGTCTTCATGGGATTTCCTTTCGTCCATGGGAAGAGCGCGACGTTCGTCGTCGCGATCGCGTGCACTGGGTCACCGTGTCGGCCCGTGCGAAACACTTGAGGAACTATGTGACCGTTGCTGTGTCCATGCCGGGTCAGAGTTGCCGAGCGCCTTCAGGATGAAACGTATCTGGTTGCACAGGCCTGCTTCGGTATCTTCCCCGTTTCGAACGCAGTGCTCGATCAGAACCGGATGGAAGAACGGCATGAACGCTGACTTCACCGCTCGCGCAGCTTCCGTCGCATCTTCGATCACGAATTCGCCGGCTTCGATGCCCTCCCGTATGATTGCCTCGAAGAACGTCGCCATCCGCCGGGTGTGCGCGTTGATGATCGGCCAGTTTTCTTGCGTGGCTGCGACCATCAGGTCGTGCATGTGCTTTTCCCCGATCAGCGTCATCTTGTTGTGGTGGTGAACGGCAGTCAGGAGCTGGCCGAGTTTCTCCGTGGCCGGCGCATTTGCGCGCGCGATCGCAGAAGCGACGTCCGCAGCCTCGTCCACCATCCGCGCGCAGATGGACTCGTTGATCGCATCCCTGGAGGGAAAGAAGCGGTAGACATTCGCCGGGCTCATACCGAGCTCGGAGGCTATGTCGGCCACCGATGTCTTGTGATACCCGACACGGCGAAAGTGTTCCTCCGCGACCTCGAGAATGCGCGCGCGCGTCTCGTCGGCATCTATTCCCGTTCGGACCGGACACTTCACGGATGCCTCCAGAATGATGAATCTGATCTACCGGGGCCGCCCTCGACGATCGCTGCAAGCCGCAAGATCGTGCAGTTGGTCATCATCGAGCAAACCGAGCGGGCGAGAACTTCAGGTGTCTCCTCCTACAAGAGCCCTACTCGGCAGCCATTGCTGTTCGCAATTCCGGCTTGTTCGCAGAATGCTGATAGAGCTCGTCCGGGGCCGGCTTGATACGAAACCAGGCGACATAGAGCGCAGGAAGGAACAGCAGAATCAGGACCGTGCCGACCGCCGTGCCGCCGATCAGCGTATAGGCCATCGAACCCCAGAACACGGAATGCGTCAGGGGGATGAAGGCCAGCACGGCGGCAAGTGCGGTCAGGATCACCGGCCTTGTGCGCTGCACGGTGGCTTCGATGACGGCGTGATAGTCATCGAGGCCGGCAGCACGGTTCTCCTTGATCTGTTCGGTCAAGATCAGGGTATTGCGCATCAGGATGCCCGCCAGTCCTATCAGGCCGAGAATGGCGTTGAACCCGAACGGCTGATTGAAGGCGAGCAACATCGGCACGACGCCCACTAGGCCGAGCGGTGCCGTCAGCATGACCATGGCCATCGTCGAGAACGACCGCACCTGCAGCATGATGACGATCAGCATGGCCGCGATCATCGCTGGAAAGACCTTCCCCAAGGCGTCGTTGGCCTTGGTTGCTTCCTCGATCGATCCGCCGAGTTCGATACGATAGCCGGCTGGAAGGGACGCGATCAGCGGCTGAAGGGCCGTCATGATCTGCTTTGATACCTCTGGTGGCTGGGTCGCCTCGTTGATGTCCGAGCGGATCGTGACGGCCGGGATGCGGTCGCGGCGCTTCAGGATGGGCTCTTCCAGACGCACCTCCGAATGGCCGATCTGATCGAGCGGAATCGCGCGGCCGTCTCGGCTCATCAGCGAGAAATCGGTCAGACGCGTCGGATCCATCCGCTCGCCGCCTGCGCTGCGGGCTACGATAGAGACGTTGCGGATGTCTTCCCGAACCTGCGTAACGGCGACACCGGTCAGGAGGAGCTGCAGCTGGCGGCCCACCTCCGCTGGCGAGAGGCCGATGAGATTCAGTCGATCCTGATCCGGGATGAAGCGAAGCACGGGTGTGCGATTGCCCCAATCGCGGTTCGCTTGCCGCGCATCAGGAACGCTCCGCATGATGTCGAGTGCTTTATCGGAGATGGCGTACAATTGCGCGGGATCAGGCCCCATCACCCGGAACTCGACCGGGAACGGCGTATAGGGTCCAAATACAAGCTGCGTGACGCGCAAATGCGCTTCGGGTGCGAGCCCCTCCGACACGGCCAGTCTCAGCCGGTGCTTCAAATCCTCGCGCGCCTCCGCGTCGGGCGTAAGTATGACGATCTTGGCAAAGGCCGGATTGGGCAACTCCGGCGCCATCGCGAAGAAGAAGCGTGGAGCACCCTGCCCGATATAGCTCGTGACGATCTTGGCTTCCGGTTGCTCGCCCAGCCAGCGTTCGAGCTTCTCGACTGTGGCGGCCGTCGTCTCGATGCTGGTGCCTTCCGGCAGGCGGACCTCCACCAGCACTTCGGGACGGTCAGACGTCGGGAAGAACTGCTGTTTGACGGCGCCCATGCCGACGCCGGAGAGCGCGAAAGCGACGGCAACGATACCGCAGGTTACGAATTTGTGGCGCACGGCAAAGGTGATGAGCGCTCGCAGGCGCCGGTAATTCGGCGTGCCGTAGATCGCGTCGTGACCGCCTTCGATCGGTTTGATCGCGGGCAGCATCTTGACGCCAAGATAGGGTGTAAAGATCACCGCGATGATCCAGGAGACGATCAGGGCAAAGCCCACGACCCAGAAAATATTGCCGGCATACTCGCCCGCGGTCGAGCGCGCGAACCCCACCGGCAGGAATCCGGCGATCGTCACAAGTGTCCCGGACAGCATGGGCGCCGCCGTGTGGCTCCACGCGTAGGCGGCCGCCGCGATGCGGTCCATGCCCTCTTCCATTTTCACCACCATCACCTCGATGGCGATGATGGCGTCATCCACGAGCAGACCAAGCGCCAGGATGAGCGCACCGAGCGTGATGCGATCGAAGAACCGCCCGGTTTCCAGCATGATGAGGAACACGACCGCAAGCGTGAGGGGGACCGCAGCCGCCACGACGATGCCGACGCGCCAGCCGAGGCTGAGCAGGCTGACCAGCAGCACCACGCCGAGCGCCATCGCGAATTTCATCATGAATTCGTCAACGGCCGAGGTGATGTTGACGGCTTGGTCGGACACCTTGTCGAGTGTCATCCCGAGCGGCAGCGTCTTTGCGATGGACGCCGCCTTGTCCTTCAGCGCCCTGCCGAGTGCGAGCCCGTCCCAGCCCTCCTGCATCACCGCCGCGAGCTCGATCGTGGGCTCACCCTGATGTCGGATGAGGTAGGTGGGAGGATCCTCATAGCCGCGGCGGACCCCCGCGATATCGGAGAGCTTCAGCGTCCGTCCCGAAGCGACAATGGGCGTGTCGCCGATCGCCTGGACACTGTCATAGGCGCCGTCGATCCGGATAAACACCTGCGGCCCCTGAGTGTCGATCGAGCCAGCCGGTGTGACGGTGTTCTGCCGCTGCAAAGCGGCAAAGATATCCTGTGCCGACACGCCGAGGGTTGCGAGCTTGGCATAGGAAAACTCGATGAATATGCGTTCGGGACGTTCGCCGAGGATGTTGATCTTCTTGACGCCGGGCACGTGCAAGAGGTCCTGACGAATGGTCTCGGCTTGCCGCGCAAGTTCCCGGATCGGCATGCCCTTCGCCTTGAGGGCATAGAGGGCGAAACTCACGTCCGAATACTCATCGTTGACGAAAGGGCCGAGCACCCCGGGCGGCAGGTTACGCGCTTCATCTCCGAGCTTCTTGCGCGCTTGATAAAACTCCTCCTGCACGCTGGATGGCGGGGTGCTGTCCTTCAGCGTAACAGTCATATACGCGTAACCCGGCCGCGTGGTCGTCTCCACCCGGTCGTACCAGGTAAGTTCCTGAATCCGCTTCTCGAGCGGTTCGGCGACGAGGTCCTGCATCTCGCGCGCCGTCGCCCCCGGCCATACGGTGGTGACTGTCAGGGTCTTGATGGTGAAAGAGGGATCCTCCGCCCGCCCGAGCATGAGAAAGGCGTAGGCGCCTGCGGCCGCCAGCAGGAGGATGAAAAACAGGGTGACGGCCCGTTCGCGAACGGCGATCGCGGAAAGATTGAGGTTCATCTGCTAACTTACAATTGGTTGGGCGGCAGCTTCCTTGAGGCCAGCTGCCGCTTGGGCGGCAAGCCCACGGGCCGCTTCCTGCGAATCCTGAAATTCCTGGAGTGCATGGACTTTGCCCCACCGCAGCGTGAACACGTGGAGACCGCGGTTGACGTACGAGCCGTCGCCGTCGAGCAGCGTTGCCGTGCCGTCCCACTCGACAAACACGGTGGTGTTCCAGGGCCAGCCCTTCACCCAGACGTTGTTGACCGTGATATGGAGAGTGGGCAGGACGCGTCCGAGCCGCTCGAACCAGCGGCGCAGGGCCGCTTTGTCGTGGCGCTCCCCACCAAGCGCGTGGTTGCCGGAAACACGGTGATGAATGTGCGGCGCGACCGCCTTCACCGCTTCATCCCAGCGATGGTTGTTGACATGGTCGAAGGTCTTTCGGATTTCCTGCTCGACGATGTAGCTGTACATGTGCTTGTCCAACGGCTGGCGCGGAAGGATTGAGACTCTTCAGTTGCTCCGGCTTTCAGCAGCGGTTCTGACGCGGGCGCCCTCCTGCAGGAGGTGAGCGCCGAGCGAAACAATCGCATCACCAGAGCTCAAGCCGGAGATCACGGCGGTTTCGTCGGTCACCCGAACAAGTTTGATCGGCCGAAAGCGTACGGTTGAGGTGGCGGCATCCAGGATCCAAACTCCGGTCTTGCGGCCATCATCGAGCACAGCTCCCAGCGGCACCTGGACTTCCGGCTCGCCGGTCTGGCTTGCCAGCCGAATAGTGACCGTCGCGCCAAGTGGTGCGGCCGCGGCCTCACCGTCGAGGACGTAACGAGCCTCATAGGTGCGGGTCTGGGCATCGGCGGCATCCGACAATTGCCGCAGATGCGCCGTATAGCGCCGTCCTTCAGCTGCGCCGTACACGCTGGCCTCGGCCACGGAGTCGATCGCTGGCCGGATCGTTTCGGGAAGCGCGACCACCGCTTCGCGAGGACCGGCCTTTGCAATCCGAACGACCGTCTGGCCGGCCGAGACGACCTGCCCGGGCTCGCCAAGCGTTTCGACCACCGTTCCGTCCGCGTCCGCGACCAGGACCGAGTACGTCGCCTCGTTCTCGGCAACCCGTGCATCGGCTTCAGCGCTCGCAAGCTGCGCCTCGGCCGTATCCAGTGCGGCCTTCGCTTGCTCGTAGCGCTGTCGGGAAGCCCAGCCGTTGCTCACCAACTTGGCGTATCGCTGTTCGTCCGCTTCGGTCTGAACGACAGACGCGCGCGCGGCAGCAACGGCGTTGCGCTTCGCCGTGACCGCAAGACGAAGGTCGGTTTCGTCGATTCGCATCAGCGGCTGACCGGCTTTGACCTGCTCACCGGTATTGACAAGCCGCTCCACGATCTTGCCGGGAACGCGAAAACCGAGGCTGCTCTGCACCCTCGCCCCTATGATGCCCGTGAAGCCACGCTCCGATCCGATGACCCGCGCCGCGGCCGATACTCTGACGATCGGCGCTTCCTGCCTCGGATCGCTCACGGCCGACGCTGCCGGCGCGCGAAGCGCGAAGAACACAGCCACCGCGCATCCCGCGACCAGGATGCCTCCCAGCACGATAAGGGGTCGTTTTTTCATGCCATCGCCTCATGCCAGATAGATTGCATTCGAGCTCTATATCAGATAATAGATGTCGAACGCAATCTAAATGTGGAGGTCGATGATGCGAGTGAGTCGCATTCAGGCTGAGGAAAACCGGCAAAACGTCATCAATGTCGCAAGCCGCCTGTTTCGGTCGCACGGATTTGACGGCATCGGCCTCAAGGACCTGATGGAGGCTGCCGGGCTGACCCAAGGCGCTTTCTACAAGCAGTTCGCGTCAAAGGAGGATTTGGCCGCGCAGGCGTCGGCGCGTGCGCTGGAGAGCGCCACGCTCCGATGGTCGACCGCCATCGCCGCAGAACCCGAGGATCCGCTTGGCGCGGTGATGGCGTTCTACCTGAGCACGGACCATCGCGACGAAAAGATGGACGGCTGCCCGATCGTGGCGCTCGGCTCGGATGTGGCCAGGCAGAGCAGCGACGTGAAAGCATCGTTCGAAGGTGGGATCAAAGCCCATATCGAGATCCTCAGCCGCCTGATCGCCGAGGCCAGCGACGAGGAATCCAAGGGCAAAGCCATGGCCATTCTCTCGACGATGGTCGGGGCGTTGACACTCTCACGCGTGGTCAACGATCCCGATCTCGCTCAGGCCTTTCTGGAAACGGCGTCCCGACAGATTCGCGACGCCGTCGCCGCTTGAGGATCGGTGCTTCATAACTCACAGGGAGAAAGAAATGCGCAAAGCAGGGATACATAATTTTCCAGCAATCGATCGTGTGGTTTATGGCAAGGCTGCATCTGACGCCTTGAACGATGAAGCGGTGCGACTGGACGCCAAGCGCGTCTTCCTTATCGTCAGTCGAACCCTCAACACGAAGACCGACGAGATCGAGAAGATTCGGCATACGCTCGGGAGCCGGCATGTCGCGACGTTCGATGGAATCGCGGAGCACACCACGCGCAAGCAGGCTGCCGACGTTGCCCGTCAAGCTAACGACGCACAAGCCGATCTGGTCGTCGCTGTCGGCGGAGGCTCTGCGATCGACCTCGCCAAGATCGTCATCATGGCGATGGAACATGACATCCGCGATGAAGCGGGTTTCGATCCATTTCCCATGGGCCCGGGCGTAAGCATCTCTCCGTTCCGAGCGCCAAAAGTCCGGCAGATCGCGGTGCCATCCACGCTGAATGGTGGCGAATACAATGCAGCAGCACTCGTCACCGATGAGCGCAATAAGTTAAAGCAGATCTTCTTCCATCCCCAGATGATGCCAGTGGCGATCATTCTCGATCCTGCCCTCACCCTTCATACGCCTTCGAAGCTATGGATGGGATCGGGAACGCGCTCGATGGACCACGGTATCGAAGCTTTGTGCTCGCCGGCCGGTACCCCGCTGGCTGACGAAGTTGTCCTGGCAGGCATCCGCACCCTGCGCGAGGGAATGCTCCGGACGTTGGAGCAACCCGATGATCTGGAGGCGCGTCGACTATCTCAATACGGCGCGTGGCTCGCCGCTTTTGGCCTCCAGGCGCGGGTCCCGATGGGCGCCAGCCACGGCATCGGCCATGTGCTCGGAGGGACCTTCGGCGTTCCTCACTACTATTGCACACCTGTCATCATGCCGAGCCTTCTTCGCTACAACAAACCATTTACCGAGGATGCGCAGAAGCGGTTGGCAACGGCTCTTGGCGCCCCGGGTATCGAAGCTGCAGACGCCTTTGCAGAATTCACCAAAAAACTTGGACTACCCGGCCGCCTCGCTGACGTCGGGATCGGTGAAGACAAATTCGATCAGATCAGCAAGATCGCAATCAATCATCGCTTCGTGCAGGCCAATCCGCGGCCTTTCAAGAGCGAAGCTGACATCCTCGATCTGCTGCGAATGGCCGCTTAGCTATTAATCGGCGAAGAATCCCCACACCGATCGGTGCGCGAAGCCGCAACGTGCGATCGGTTCATCAGAACAAAAACACCTCTTGAGCTCGTGGAGGCCGTCCTTGACGAAATTGGCGCCTCACATAGCGGGCCAAGAGTTTGAAAGGTGCGCTGATCTGGTCGTGCCGTAGCACTGCGATGAAAGGCATGGTCTTGCAGTGACCGAAAGGGACGACGGACGCTTAGAGCCGCTGTCCACTCGGACCGAACTGCGCAATGGCGCCATGTTGGTCTTGATCCAGGTCTCGCTCGGGAAGGTCTTCCGAATTGGGGCACGTCATCTATGCCGACCTCCGTTCTCCAGCACGGAGCTTGAATTAGGAATCGGCCCTGCTGGGGATCCCGATTTTCGAAGATGGGCCAATTTGCACCAGCTCCACCAAAAGGTCAGGGCGGGCTCGAGCCGTTCTGCACGCTGCAGCGCGCCACAATACGCTGCTCGCGGAAGCCTGTGGGATTCACGCACTGAAAGGGGTTAAGTGGAGTCCACAACTCGGGTCGGCGCTCTGATATGAGAGGAAGTGAGATCAGTCTCGCCAAACCACGCTAAAGTGCGCGATCGCAGCCGGCCGTACTACTCCCACTCAATCGTCCCGGGCGGCTTGCTCGTCACGTCGTACACCACCCGGTTCACGCCCTTCACCTCGTTGATGATGCGCGTGGCGGTCTCGCCTAAGAACTTCATATCGAACTGGTAGAAGTCGGCGGTCATGCCATCCGTTGACGTGACAGCGCGGAGGCCGACCACATAATCATACGTGCGGCCGTCGCCCATGACGCCCACCGTCTTCACGGGGAGCAGCACGGCGAAGGCCTGCCAGATGTCGTCGTAGAGGCCGTGCTTGCGGATCTGGTCGATGTAGACGGCGTCGGCCTTGCGCAGGATGTCGAGCTTGTCCCTGGTGATGTCGCCGGGGCAGCGGATGGCGAGGCCCGGGCCCGGGAACGGGTGGCGGCCGACGAAGATTTCGGGCAAGCCCAGTTCGCGGCCGAGCTTGCGCACTTCGTCCTTGAACAGCTCGCGCAGGGGCTCGACGAGCTTCATGTTCATGCGCTCGGGCAGACCGCCGACATTGTGGTGCGACTTGATCGTCACCGAGGGACCGCCGGTGAAGGAGACGCTCTCGATCACGTCGGGGTAGAGCGTGCCCTGCGCCAGGAAGTCGGCGCCGCCGATCTTCTTGGCCTCGGCCTCGAACACCTCGATGAAGAGGCGGCCGATGGTCTTGCGCTTCTTTTCGGGATCGGTGACGCCTTCGAGCTCGCCCAAAAACTGCTTCGACGCATCCACGTGCACGAGCGGGATGTTGTAGTGGTGGCGGAACAGGTCGACCACGGTCTTGGCTTCATCGAGGCGCAGCAGGCCGTGATCGACGAAGACGCAGGTGAGCTGGTCGCCGATGGCTTCGTGGATCAGCACCGCGGCGACCGCTGAATCGACGCCGCCGGAGAGGCCGCAGATCACCTTGCCCTTGCCGACCTGGGCGCGGATCTTGGCGATCTCCTCCTCGCGGAAGGCGCGCATGGTCCAGTCGCCGGTGAGGCCGGCGATCTTGCGGACGAAGTTGCGGATCAGCTTGGCGCCGTCGGGCGTGTGCACCACTTCGGGGTGGAACATCAGGCCGTAATATTTGCGCTTCTCGTCCTGGATGATCGCGAACGGCGCGTTCGGCGAGGTGCCGGCGACCGAGAAGCCCGGCGGCATCTTGGTGATGCGGTCGCCATGGCTCATCCAGACCTGGTTCTTGCTGCCTGACGACCAGACGTCCTCGAACAGCTTGCTCTCGGCCTTGACCTCGACATCGGCGCGGCCGAATTCGCGGTGATGGCCGCCCTCGACGGTGCCCCCTAACTGCGCCGCCATGGTCATCTGGCCGTAGCAGATGCCCATCACGGGAACGCCGGAGGCGAAGATCAATTGCGGGGCGCGGGGCGAGCCGGCCTCGTGCACCGACTCCGGCCCGCCGGAGAGGATCACCGCTTTCGGCTTCATCTCCAGAAAAGCCTGTTCGGCCTTGTTGAACGGGACGATCTCGCAATAGACGCCGTCCTCGCGCACGCGACGCGCGATCAGCTGCGTCACCTGGCTGCCGAAGTCGACGATGAGAATCTTGTCATGCGCCGAGGCCACGGAGGGCGTCGACGCGGAGCGGTCGTGCTGTGCTGCTGTCATGGCAAGCAGATACGCGACGGCGCGACGACCCGCAACCGCGCAGGTTTGCGCGCCCACATTCTTCTTGGGCATGGACAAATGGATATAGGTAAGTATTATTGACCTAATTTGCCCCACTCATCAACCAGGGGCCGATCAGGGAGAACGCCATGCCACAGCACCATCAGCCATCATCGCTTGCCGCGCTCGGCCGGACCTGGGTCGAGGCCTGGAACGCGCGCGACCTCGAGCGCGTGCTCACGCTCTATGACGAGGCGGCCGTGATGACCTCGGACCGCATCCCCGCGCTGGGGTTCGACGCCAGCGGAACGTTGCGCGGCAAGGATGCGTTGCGGGCCTATTGGGGCAAGGCGCTCGCCCTGGTGCCGGAGCTGCACTTCTCGCTGATCGATGTGTTCGTCAGCCCTGACAGCGTGGTGGTGTTCTACGCGAACGAACGGGGGAAGAAGATCTGCGAGTATCTGCGGGTGAATGATGCGGGGCTGATCGTGCAGGGGTCGGCGAACCATCTGGTGGGGTGACGTTTGCGTGGGTTGCTGTGGCCGCCGCGCGCTTGTCGTGTGCAGACGGTGCCCCTTCACCCACCGCTGTCATTCCCCGCGAAAGCGGGGAATCCAGTACGCCGCGGCTTCTCCGTATCACGGCACGGCCTCTGGAATACTGGATCGCCCGCTTTCGCGGGCGATGACACCGAGACTGAGGCGCGAGCGTGCCACACGTGTCATTGCGATGGCGGAAGCAACCCAGACGGCCTCCGCGGATGCATTTCTGGATTGCTTCGCTGCGCTCGCAATGACGGAGACTGCGGCAACGGCGTGCGCTAACAACAGCGCCGCCGGCACCGAGACAGGATCCCCCAATGAAACTCCCCACCTCCCCCTTCACCGTCACCGACTGGAGCAAGGTCGAGCCGACCACGCATGCCGGGGAGACCGGCCAGGCGCTGTGGCGCACGCTCAACATCGGCGATCTCCGGGTGCGGATGGTCGAGTATTCGCCGGGCTATCTCGCCGACCATTGGTGCGACCGCGGCCACGTCATCTTCGTGGTCAAGGGCGAGCTCGATTCGGAGCTGCGCGACGGCCGCAAGTTCAAGCTCACGGCGGGGATGAGCTACCAGGTTTCGGACTTCGGCGACGCCGCGCACCGGTCCTCGACGGCCACCGGGGCGACGCTGTTTATCGTCGATTGAGATGCGCCGGAGCGGTTAATTTGCACCGCAAAATAGAAAATCCGGGCGAGGTACCGGGTGGCGGGTGGTGCCTTGAAGTGGCCCAAAATTCTCGCTATATTGTGATCATCGATACTTGGCCGAACGACTGGGCCGCTTCGCCTCGTCTAAGACAGGCGCGCACGCTTCAGATGATTTCTCCAAAACATCGACTCATCAGGGCTATGGGCGCAGCGTTGCGTTCCGGTCCGCGTGCGTATCCTCTCTAACTAACTAAAGGAAATTCCCATGGCTATGGGCACCGTGAAGTGGTTCAACACCCAAAAGGGTTATGGTTTCATCCAGCCGGACGACGGCCAGAAGGACGTGTTCGTGCACATCAGCGCCGTCGAGCGCGCTGGCCTTTCCTCCCTCAACGAGGGTCAGAAGGTCTCGTTCGACATCGTCGCCGACCGCCGCAGCGGCAAGTCGTCGGCGGACAATCTCCGCGTCGGCTAACGCCCGCGCACCAGCGCTTCTGACCGCGGACGTACCGGCAGAACGCTAGAATTAGAAAGCCCCGCGACCGGGATTCGGTCTGCGGGGCTTTGTTTTTTGGGGGGTGGAACTGAACCGCGGTGCTCGCGGTGCCGTAGGGTGGATTAGCGTAGCGTAATCCACCAACGCCTGCTTCACCGGACAGAGAAGCGGTGGATTACGCCCCGGACTGCGTTTCGCGCAGCCGCGGGCTAATCCACCCTACGAAAGCTATGTCTTCCGCAGCACCGAGACGAAGAAGCCGTCCGTCCCCGTCCGGCGCGGCGTCATCAGCCAGCCCTCGGGCGATTGCTGGGCTGCTTCCGCGAAGGCCTCCGCCTTGTCCCAGAGCACGCTCGCGGTCTGCTCCGGCGGCACCACCGCGAACTCGCCATGGCGGCCGATGAACGCCCTCACCTGCTCGCCGTTCTCTTCCGCCAGCACCGAGCAGGTGATGTAGGCGATGCGGCCGCCGGCCTTCACCAGCGGCACGGCGCGTTCCAGCACCTCGGCCTGGTCGCGCAGGCGGATCTCCAGCGCACCCGGCCGCATCCGCCATTTGGCGTCGGGGTTGCGGCGCCACGTGCCGGTTCCCGTGCAGGGGGCGTCGATCACGACGAGGTCGGCCGTGGCACTGATGTCGGCCAGCGGATCGGCCTCGCCCTTGGGCGTGCGGACATCGGCATTGTGGACGCCGGCGCGCGACAGGCGTTCGTGAATGGGCGCAAGCTGCCGCTTGTCGCGGTCGGTCGCGATCAGCCGGCCCTTGCCCTGCATCATGGCTGCAAGCGCCAGCGTCTTGCCGCCGGCGCCGGCGCAGAGATCGATCACCTGCTCGCCGGGTTTTGCCGCGGTCAATTGGGCTGCAAGCTGCGATCCCTCATCCTGCACTTCAACGGCGCCCTTGATGAAATCCTCCTCGGCCTGGATGCCGGGGTTGCGCGCATCGGCCGAAAGCTCGATGCGCAGGCCCGTTGCGGACCAGGGCGTCGGTTTCGCATGAAGATGAGCAAGCGCCCGCAGCACCTTGTCGCGGTTGGATTTTAGCGTGTTGACGCGCAGGTCCAGCGGCGCCCGGCTCGCCATCGCGGCCGCTTCCGCCGCGCGGTCCTCGCCGAACACCTTTGCCAAATGCGGATCGAGCCATTCGGGGTAGTCGCCGGCGATCGCGGCCGGTGCGTCCTTGAGGGAACGCGAGGCGAGCGCGGCCTGCTCGGCCTCCGTCAGCGGCGCCGGCGCGAACCGGCCGCCGTCGAACAAGGCGGCCATGGTGGCCGCGTCCATGTTGCGCTCGAGGCGGAGCATGCCGATCAGCCGCGCCCGCGCGGTATCGGCGTCCATCAGGAAGGCGCTCGAGGCATAGCGGCGCAGCACGTCCCAGACGAGGCCGGCAATCGCGGCGCGGTCGCCGGAGCCGGCGAAGCGGTGCGCGGTGCCCCACTCCTTCAGCGCCTTGGCCGCGGGCACGCGGTCCTTCTCGATGGTGTCGATCAGTTCGATGGCTGCGGACAGCCGGGCAGCGGGAGTCATTTCAAATCTTTCAGGTCAGGATTTCTTGTTTTTGCGCATGATCTTGTCGGAAAACCGGTATCCACTTTTCCGGATCATGCGCGCGCCTAGATCAGCAACAGCATCCTCAGCGCGAAGTAGATCCACATCGCGAGCAGCACCAGCACGCCGGCGAGCCAGATCGTGGAGCGGCGGCCGAGATCGTTCGAGGAGACGAACACGCCGGCATGGGCAAAGCGCGTCACCACGAACACCCAGGACATCAGCACGATGAAGAGATCGGCATGGCGCAAGGGAAGCGCCAGCGCGATCAGCGCGTAGAACAGCACCGGCAGCTCGAACTGGTTGCGGTAGCAATTGGCGATTTGCGTGGCGCTCTTGGGCCAGTTCGGCTCGCCCAGCGCAATGTCGCGGATCTTGGTCTCGCCCGAGACCAGCGAACGGCGGCGCGCCAGGACCATGCCGATCAGGAGCGCGAAGGTGAGACCGACCTGCACGAAGACAGGCAGCAGGACCATTTGGGCAGACATCGGAACTTTCCCGTAAGGCGGAACGCCGCGGACCGTCATTAGCCGCGCCCGTTGGCGCTGACAATCAACGAGTTGAACCGGCGTTCCCGATCCGGCGACCAAATGTCGATTAGTTGAAGCGATTTCAGCCCGTTCGGGCCCAAGGCGAGCTAGCGCCATGAACACCCTGTCCAGCCTTTTGACCGAATCCGCTGACGGCCGGCTCGGCATCCTGATGTCGGCGCTGGCAGGTATCGCGATGGCGCTCGCGGTTGCGCTGGCGATGACGGTGTATTTCCGCATGAGCTACCGGACCTGGCGCGACGTCGTCAGGCACGGCCTGGCCACGCTCGCCGCCATCGTCCTGTTCGCCTTTGCCGCCTACGACATGCGCCACGCCGCGCTCGCCTATCTCGGCCTCAACCCGTCCAAGCCCGCGGTCGAGTTCGAGATCCGCATGCCCAGGGAGACGCTGACGGCTGTAACCGACACCCAGATCGAGCTGCATACCGACCGCAACCAGACGCTGGCGCTGGTGGACGGCGTGCGCGACCTCACCGACGGCCGCGCGCTGCTGCGCGGCGCGGTGGCGCTCAACCACCGCACCGCCGACCGCGTGCTGGTCGTGAGCCTGCCCGGCAGGGGCACGTTCGAATTCCGCCTCCGCCTGCCCGCCGAGCCGCATCGCTCCGAGCAGTTCGGCCCGTGGCATCTCGCCGACCGCATCGCCTCGCCGCTGGCCGGCAGCGTCGCGCCGCAGGACGCCTACACGATCCGCTACCGCGTGCTTTAAACTTTGTTCGATCGCGGGCGATGCAGGCGCCGTCATCGTTCCGACGCTTCGCCGGGCTACACCTTGCCCCATGTCCGAATTTCGCCTGACGCAGATTTCCGACACCCATCTCGGCCGGCGCTTTCCCGGCCTGGTCGCCAACTTCCACCGCGTCTGCGAGCACATCGACGCTGACAGGCCCGATCTTGTCGTCAACACCGGCGACGTCTCGTTCGACGGGCCGACCAGTCGCGACGATGTCGCATTCGCCAAAGGCCTGCACGACGCCCTGCCCGTTGCCTGCCGTTACCTCCCCGGCAATCACGACATCGGCGACAATCCGACCGCGATCGGGCCGGCGCCGAAGCCGCCGGTCAGCGAGGCGCACCGAAATTTCGCGACATCATCGGCGACGACCATTGGTCGTTCGAGGCCGCGGGCTGGTGCTTCATCGGCCTCAACTCGCTGGTGATGAATTCGGGCCTCGCGTTCGAGGCCGAGCAGTTCGACTGGCTAACCTCCGAGATCGCACGCACGAATGGCAGGCCGGTCGCGCTGTTCCTGCACAAGCCGGTGTTCCTCAACCTGCCCGACGATCCTGAGACACCGGAGACCGCGATCCGCTACGTGCCGCAGCCGGCGCGGGCACGGCTGATCGAGATGTTTGCGCGCGTCGATCTGCGCCTCATCGCCAGCGGCCACGTGCACCAGCGCCGCGACTTCACGTTCGGTCACACACGCCACGTCTGGGCGCCGTCGGTCGGCTTCAAGATCAACGATTCACGCCAGGACCGGATCGCGATCAAGGAGACCGGCCTCGTCGAGTACCGCTTCCAGGGCGACAGTCTCGAGGTCCGCCACCTCAGGGCCGCGGGCCAGGTCGACATCGATATCGAGGAGATCCCCGCCCAGATGGACCCGCACTAGCCCAAACCGCGGGCACGCATCCCTACTTTTATACCTAGCTGCACTGATCTTGATCCGGAAATGCCATAAAACGCATAATGACAACGTTGTCATTCCGACATATCGTTCCCCTTGGCGGTCGAGGGCCGCCGAGGGAGCGACGATGCAGTTCTTGTCCCGGTGGGATAGCCAACGCCTTTCGACGACGATTCGGGGCATTCCCCTGGTCGATGGCCTGGCCACTGAAGACATCGGCAGCCAGCGCTGGTCACCTTCGCGCGGCGATCTTGCCCTGCCCACGCTCACCCTCGACGAGGCCGCCTTCGCGGCCAACCGCGACCTCTTCCTCAAATGGTGCGCGAGTGCCGGCGTCAGCGTCGCGCCGCACGCCAAGACCCCGATGTCGCCGGAGCTCGCCCGCTCGCTGCGCGCAGCCGGTGCGTGGGGCACCACGGTCGCCAACATCCAGCAGGCCGCGGTGCTGCTCGCGAGCGGCGAGCGGCGCCTGCTGCTCGCCAACGAGATCGGCGGGCTGGCAGCCGGCCGGCGGCTCGGCGCGCTGCTCGGCGCCTATCCCGACGTCGAATTTCACGCCTTCGCGGATTCGCCCGCCGCTGTCGCTGCCCTCACTGAAGCGGCACGGATCGCGGGGCGCCGCGAATTGTCCGTGCTGATCGAGCTCGGCGCAGGCCGCGCCGGCGCACGCGATCGCGCCGCAATCGAGGCGACGATCGCGGCCGTGCTCGCCGCCGACCGGCTCGCGCTCGGCGGCGTCGCGACCTACGAGGGCGCCGCCGCAACGTCCGATCCCGCCGAGACGATGCGCGCGATCGCGGCACTGATGGAGCGCACCATCGAGACTTTTGCGCTGGTGCGCGCCGCCGCCCCGCAGCGGCCGCTGATCATCAGTGCCGGCGGCTCCGCCTTTTTCGACATCGTCGCGCGCGCGCTGGCACCTAGCGCGCAGGCCGACGGCAACGCCGGCGTGATCCTGCGCTCGGGCGCGCTGTTCTTTGCCGATCACGGCATCTACGCCCGCGCCTTCGCCGACGTGGACCGGCGCGGCGGTCTCCTCATCGACGGTCTGCACCGCTCCGCCGTGGAAGGCTTTCGCCCTGCACTGACGCTCTGGGCTGAAGTTTTGTCGCGCCCCGAGACGGGCCTTGCGATTGCCGGCTTCGGCATGCGCGACGCCTCCTTCGATCAGGGACTGCCCGTTCCGTTGCGCGTGTTCCGCGACGGCATCGAGCAGCCGGGGCTGGCCACTGCGCTGGCGGTAACCCGCCTCAACGACCAGCATGCGTTCCTGTCCGTCGCTCCCGAAAGCGCCCTTGCCGTCGGTGACATCATCGCCTTCGGCATCTCGCATCCCTGCACCTGCCTCGACCGCTGGCGCGTCATCCTCGGGCTCGACGCCGATGGTGTGGTCACCCGCGCCCTCCCCACCCAGTTTGGCTGAGAGCGCACGCGATGAACTTCCTGCCGCTCTGGCGCTACCAGAACCAGCTCATCGACGGGGCCATCGTCACGCTCGAGCTGACGGTGATCGCGGCGCTGGCCGGGCTCCTGATCGGCGTTGCCGGCGCGGTCGCGCTGAACGGCCGCATCACGCCGCTGCGCTTGCTGGTGCGCGGTTACATCGAGCTGTTCCGCAACACGCCGTCGCTGATCCAGATCTTCATCGTCTTCTTCGTGCTGCCGACCTTCGGCCTGAAGCTGCCGGCCTTCGAAGCCGCCGCCGTCGCGCTGTCGCTGTATTTCGGCGCCTATTCGGTCGAGATCATCCGCGCCGGCCTCGACTCCGTGCCGAAGAACCAGATCGAGGCCGGCCAGTGCCTCGGGCTATCCGGCTGGCAGGTGTTCCGTCACATCCTGCTGCCGCCGGCGCTGCGCAACGCCTATCCGGCCGTGACCAGCCAGTTCGTCCTCTTGCTGCTCGGCACCTCGCTCGCCTCGCAGGTCGCCGCCGACGAACTCTTCCACGTCGCGGGTTTCATCGAGAGCCGCACCTACCGCAGCTTCGAGGTCTATGCGGTGATCTGCGCCGTCTATTTCGCGATGGCGATGTCGTTCAAGGCGCTGTTCGCCATCATCGGTTTGGCGGCCTTCCGCTGGCCGCGGCGGCGCTGAGGGGACAGCGATGCGATCCTTCTCCCTCATCGATTTCGTCTCGCTGTTCGCGGCGCTGCGCTGGACCGTCGCACTCGTCGTGCTCGCGCTCGCCTTCGGCGCGCCGCTGGCACTCGGGCTCGCCATGGGCCGCATCAGCCGCTTCGCCGGCCTGCGCTGGACGATGGCGGCGTGCATCCAGGTGATCCAGAGCGTGCCGCTGCTCGGACTGTTGTTCTTCTTCTATTTCGGCATGCCGGTGTTTTTGGGCATCCAGGTGCCGGCGCTCGTTGCCGTGACCGTCGCCTACACGCTCTACACCGCCGCCTTTCTCGGCGAGATCTGGCGCGGCGGGCTGGAAGCCGTGAAGCAGGCGCAATGGGAGGCCGGCGCCTGCCTCGGCCTCTCCGCCTGGCAGCAATTCCGCCACATCATCGCGCCGCAGGCGCTGCGGCTGTCGCTGCCGCCGACCGTCGGATTCCTGGTGCAGCTCATCAAGGGCACCTCGCTCGCCTCGATCCTCGGCTTCGTCGAGCTCGCCCGCGCCGGCCAGGTGGTGAGCGCAGCGACGTTCCAGCCGCTCCTCACCTACGCGCTCGTCGCCGCGATCTATTTCGCGCTGTGCCTGCCGCTCACGCTCTGGTCCCGCTCCTTGGAGGCCCGCCTCGATGGCTCTCGTTGAAATCCGCGACGTGCACAAGACATTCGGCAAGGTCGAGGTGCTCAAGGGCGTCTCGCTCGACGTCGAGGAAGGCGAGATCGTCACGGTCATCGGCCGCTCGGGCTCCGGCAAGTCGACGCTGCTCCGCTGCATCAACGCGCTGGAGAGCGTCGATTCCGGCGAGATCCGCGTCGAGGGGCAGCAGGTTCACGCCAGGATGCCCGACCTGAAGAAATTCCGTCAGCGCGTCGGCATCGTGTTCCAGGCCTTCAACCTGTTTCCGCATCTGAAGGTCGAGCGCAACATCACGCTCGCCCCGCTCCTCACCGGCCGCATCGACAAGGCCCGCGCACGGACGCTGGCCCAGGACGTGCTCACGCGCGTCGGCCTCGCCGACAAGATCGACGCCTGGCCCGAGCAGCTCTCCGGCGGCCAGCAGCAGCGCGTTGCGATCGCGCGCTGCCTCGCGATGGCGCCTCACCTCATGCTGTTCGACGAGGTGACCTCCGCGCTCGATCCCGAACTCGTCGGCGAAGTGCTGAAGGTGATGGAGGCGATGGCGAAGCAAGGCATGACCATGATCCTGGTCACGCACGAGATGGGCTTTGCCCGCAACGTCGCCAACCGCATCGTCTTCATGCACCAGGGCCGCGTCTGGGAACAGGGGCCGCCTGCAAAACTGTTCGCCAATCCTGAAACCCCCGAGCTCGCCAGCTTCATCGCCTCAGCGAAATGATCATCCAGCCATCCGCCACCAGGAGAGAGTCATGAGACAACTGAAATCCCTCTTTGCGATCACAGCGACCGCCCTCGCCATGCTCGCCGCCCCCAACCTCGCGCACGCCGACAAGCTCCAGGACGTGCTCGGCTCCGGCAAGCTGCGCGTCGGCATCCTGACCGACGCCGCGCCCTGGGGCTTCAAGGACGACAAGGGCGAGATCGCGGGTCTCGACGCCGATCTCGCCCGGCTGATCGCCGCCGACATGGGCGTGAAGCTCGAGCTCGTGCCGGTGACGGGCGCAGCGCGCATCCCGAGCCTGCTCTCCGACAAGATCGACCTGCTGATCGCGGGCCTCGGCGCCACGCCCGAGCGCGCCCAGCAGGTGATGTTCTCGCAGCCCTATGCGGTGGTGAATCTCGGCGTCTACGGCGCCAAGTCGCTGCCCGCCGCCACCGGCAAGAAGCCCGATAATCTCGAGGGCCGCAGCGTTGCGGTCGCCAAGGGCACGACGCTCGACGTCTGGCTCACCGACAACGCGCCCAAGGTGAAGCTGGTGCGCTTCGAGGACACGCCGGCCGCGATCGCCGCCTATCTCGCGGGCCAGGCCGACACCTTCGCCGAGAACAGCGCCATCGCGCTGAAGGTGCAGGACCAGAACCCGACCAAGGAGGTCGAGCTGAAATTCCTGATCCGCCAGTCGCCGGCTCATGTCGGCGTGCGCCAGGGCGAGCAGAACCTGCTCAACTGGATCAACACCGACATCTTCACCAACAAGCTCAACGGCAAGCTCGGCGCCTTGCAGCTGAAATGGTTCAAGGAAGAACAGGCGCTACCGACGCTGTGAATTTCGGACAGGCTCCCGCGCCCGCCGCGGGAGTCTCACCTTCACGAGGAGAATCCAACATGATCAAACGTTACGTCGTCGGCTCGCGCATGAGCCAGGCCGTCGCCGCCGGCGGCATGGTGCACATCGCCGGCCAGGTCGCCGACGACCGCAAGGCGGGCATCGTGTCGCAGACCCAGCAGGTGCTCGCCAAGATCGACGCGCTGCTCAAGGAGGCCGGCTCCGACCGCTCCAGGCTGATCGCGGTCAACGTCTTCCTGCCGCACATCACCGACTTCGACACCATGAACTCGGTCTATGATTCCTGGATCGATCCGGCCAATCCGCCGGCGCGCGCCTGCGTCGAAGCCCGTCTCGCCGATCCCGACCTGCGCGTCGAGATGACCGCGGTCGCCTTGCTCTAGATTTTGTTCTGACGCGTTTTCTTTACGCGAACCGGTATCCACTTCGCTCGAAAACGCTCTAGAGGCACCGCACTTCCTTCCACCTTCGGCCGGCGTCGGCGACGACGCGGCCCCGAGGCAAGCCATGCATACCGGACTTTTCCACGAGATCGATTTCGAGAAGGACCAGAAATGGTCCGGCCATCTCGGCATTCCCTTTTCGATCGATCGCTCGCCCTACTTCCAGCTCAAGATCCCGATCTTCCGGATCAAGAACGGCGCCGGGCCTAAGCTCCTTTTGATGGCCGGCAACCACGGCGACGAATACGAGGGCGAGATCACGCTGACGCGGCTCTATCGCCGGCTGGATTCAAACGCCATCAAGGGCGAGATCACCATCCTGCCCTTCGCCAATCTTCCCGCCGTGATGGCGGCGCGTCGCCGCTCGCCGCTCGACGAGGGCAATCTCAACCGCGCCTTCCCGGGCGATGCCGCGGGCACGCCGACCTTCCGCCTCGCGCACTTCCTCGAGCACGAGCTGTTTCCGCGCCATGACGTCGTCTTCGACATCCACTCAGGCGGCACGTCGATGGCGCATGTGCCTTGCGCGCTGATCGAGCGGCAGGGGCCGCCCGAGATGTTCGGCCAGGCATTGCGCCTGATGGAAGGGTTGGGGATGCCCTTCGCCTTCGTCGCAGAGAACGGCGCCACCGCGCCGACCTCGATGGCGGCGGCCGCACGCGCCGGTGCTGTCGGGCTGTCAGGGGAGTTCGGCGGCGGCGGCACCGTCACGCCGCAGACGATGGCGCTCACCGCGCGCGCGGTCGACCGGCTGCTGCTCGCGCTCGGCATCGTCCAGGCCCCGGTGCTGGGGCCGCACGCGCCGGTCGAGCGTGCCACCGAGCTGCTGGCGCTGCAAAGCCATGCGCAGGCGGTGTTCGCGACGCGGCGCGGCTGGTTCGAGCCCGCGGTCATGGTCGGCGCGCGCGTCGCGGCCGGCGAGGTCGCCGGCTGGTATCATGATTTCGAGCGGCCGGAGCTGCCGGAAGAGGTGCTGCGCTTCCCGGCCGACGGCATCGTGATCTCGCAGCGCCTGCACACCGACAGCCAGAGCGGCGACTGCCTGGTCCAGGTCGGCCGCGCGCTGTCGCGCGACGAGGTGCCGGTGCGCTGAGCTTTGGAGACGATACCGACTTCGATTACCCTCGGGATTCGATGACCGATCCGGCAAAGCCAGGCTATGACGACGTGGTGCGCATTCCGGCGCCGCCCGGCCGCGCCAGTGCGACCGGACGGCCGCCGCGCATCGCGGAGGTGGCGGAGCGCGCGGGCGTGGCGCCGATCACGGTATCGCGGGTGCTGCGCCATCCCCAAAAGGTCAACCGCGAGACCCGCGAGCGCATCCTCGAAGTGATCGAGGCGACCGGATACGCCTCCAACCCGCATGCGCGCGCGTTGCGCTCGGGCCGCTCGAACGTGGTCGTGGCCTTCGTCTCCAACATCCTCAGCCAGCAGTTCGGGCTCGCCGTGCGCAGCTTCGCCGCGACACTGGAGCCGGAAGGCTTCGAGGTGCTGGTCGGCCAGACCTCCTACTCCTATGCCAAGGAGGTCGCGATGATCCAGTCGCTGCGCGGCATCAGGCCCGCCGCGGTGATGTTCACCGGCGTGATCGAGCTCGAGGAGAATCGCGCCGCGCTCCTGGAGCTCGGCATTCCCGTGATCGAGACCTGGGCGTTTCCGCGCGATCCCATCGACATGCTGGTCGGCCTGCCCAACGCGGATGCCGGTGCGATGGCGGCGCGCAGGCTGGCCGAGGCCGGACATCGCCGCGTCGCCTTCATCGGCCGCAGCAGCGGCCGTGGCGCGCTGCGCCGCGACGGCTTTCGCGCCGCAGCCGCACAGCTCGGCCTCGAGATCGTCCACGAGATCGGCGTCGGCGAGATCACGGGCCTCGTCGACGGCCGTGCCGCCTTCACCGCCCTGCTCGACCGCGGCGGCCGCGCCGATGCCGTGTTCTGCGCCAACGATCTGCTCGCAACCGGCGCGCTGATCGAGGCGCGCGCCCGCGGCCTGTCGGTGCCACGCGATCTCGCCGTGCTCGGCTTCGGCGACAACGACGTCGCCGATCAGATCACGCCCGGCCTCACCAGCATCTCGTTCGATGCTGCGGCCGTGGGGCGTATCGCGGCCGAACTGCTGCTGGCGCGCCTGTCCGGCACGCAGCTTGCCGAACAGCGGCTCGCCGTCGACCTGTTCCTGGTCGAGCGCGGCAGCGTTTGAGGATTGCGGCTTACGCCACGCTCTTGAGGTCCTGCTGGATCGCAGCCAGCAAGGATTCCAGCGCTGCGCTGTTCACCGGCTTCGCCTCGGCCATCCCGGGCTGGACGTTGACGGACTGGACACCGGCGAGCTGCGCAGCTTTGAGCGGACGCTTCGGGAATGGCGGCGGTGCCGGCATCGCGGGCCGGGTGACATGGCCCTCCTCCTCGGCGCGAACGAACTTGCCATGGATGACGTCGTCGCGGCGGCCCATGACGAACATCGTCGTCCAATAGCCGGCGGCGAGAAGGATTACGCAGAAAACACTGATCTCTAACATCGCAACACCCAAAATATGCGCGATGATTCAATGCCTTCGCTCGCCGGTCAATGAACCGGCGGTCACACCTGTGGCTTTTGCCGGCAGGTGTGGCCGTTTGGTGACTCTTTGTTAACCATCCGCCGCCCGGAGGGCGGTGCAACCAGGCCATGCAAGTAAGCCTTATCTGGCCCCACCCGCACCAGCTGCTTGCCGAAATTGGCCCCCTTCAGGAGCCCCATGAAGGCGCCGGGGGCGCTCTCCAGGCCCTCGGTGACGAACTCCTTGTATTTCACCTTGCCGTCGCGGACCCAGCCGGACATGTCGCGCAGGAAGTCGCCATGGCGCGCGGCGAAGTCGGAGACGATGAAGCCGCGGAAGGTCAGCCGCTTGGTCAGGGTCGCGCGCATGATGCTGGCGGCCCATTTCGGCGGCTTGGCCTCGGTGTCGTTATAGTGCGCGATCAGGCCGCAGACCGGCACGCGCGCGAACGGGTTGAGCAGCGGGAAGACCGCTTCGAACACGGCGCCGCCGACATTCTCGAAATAGACGTCGATGCCCTTCGGGCAGGCGAACTTCAGCTTGACCGGAAAATCGGTTTCGCGATGATCGAGACACGCGTCAAAGCCGAGCTCCTTCACCACGTAGTCGCACTTGTCCTTGCCGCCGGCGATGCCGACCGCACGCGCGCCCTTGATCTTGGCGATCTGGCCGACGGCCGAGCCGACCGCGCCGGAGGCGCCGGCGACGACGACGGTCTCGCCTTCCTGCGGCTTGCCGATGTCGAGCAGGCCCGTGTACGCGGTCATGCCGGGCATGCCGAGCACGCCGATCGAGGTCGAGATCGGGCCGAGCTTGGGATCGACCTTGATCAGGCCCTTGCCGCTGGAGATGGCGTGCGTCTGCCAGCCCGAGCGGATGCGCACGATGTCGCCTTTGGCGAAATCAGGATTGTTGGAGGCCGCGACCTCGCTGACCGCCTCGCCCTCCATCACGCCGCCGATCGGCACCGGCGCGGCATAGGACGGACTGTCACTCATGCGGCCGCGCATATAGGGATCGAGCGACAGCCAGATCGTGCGCAGCAGAACTTCGCCCGCGCCGGGCGTCGGGACCGCGAATTCCTCGATGCGGAAATCAGACGGCTTGGGCTCGCCGACGGGACGCGCGGCGAGAACGATGCGCTTTGCTTGGGACATGGTGGCTTCCTCCTGAGTTTCTTCGGCGCGAGCGAAGCGGAGGGAGCGAAGCGCGTCAATACAAAAGCGGTGGAGCGCTTCGTCGCTCGCGTTTGTCGCATTGGCGGGTTTGAGAAAGCCGGCGCCTCATTCTCCGTCGTCATGCCCGGGCTTGACCCGGGCATCCACGGGCCACAGAGCGAGCCGCCAGACGTGGATGGCCGGGTCAAGCCCGGCCATGACGAAGGAGAGAGCAGAGCGATCGAGCGAAGCGCCTAACCCCCGCCCGGATAGTTCGGGCTCTCGCGCGTGATGGTGACGTCGTGGACGTGGCTTTCGCGCAGGCCCGCCCCGGTGATGCGGACGAACTGGGCCTTCTGGTGCAGATCCTTCATGTCGCGGGCGCCGACATAGCCCATCGCGGCGCGGAGGCCGCCGGCGAGCTGATGCATGACGTTGCCGACCGGGCCCTTGTAGGGCACCTGGCCCTCGATGCCTTCAGGCACGAGCTTGAGCGTGTCCTTGATGTCCTGCTGGAAGTAGCGATCGGCAGATCCCCGCGCCATCGCGCCGACCGACCCCATGCCGCGATAGGCCTTGTAGGAACGGCCCTGCCACAGGAAGACTTCGCCGGGCGTCTCGTCGGTGCCGGCGAGCAGCGAGCCGACCATGGCGATGTCGGCGCCGGCGGCGAGCGCTTTCGCAAGGTCGCCGGAGAATTTGATGCCGCCGTCGGCGATGACGGGGATGTCGGACTTCTTCGCGGCCTCGACCGCATCCATGATCGCGGTGAGCTGGGGAACGCCGACGCCGGCGACGATACGCGTGGTGCAGATCGAGCCCGGGCCGATGCCGACCTTGATGCAGTCTGCGCCCGCATCGATCAGCGCCTGCGCGCCTTCGGAGGTCGCGACGTTGCCGGCGACGACCTGCACCGAGTTGGAGAGACGTTTGATGCGATTCACCGCGTGCAGCACGTGGCGCGAATGGCCGTGCGCGGTGTCGACCACGACGAGGTCGACGCCGGCGTCGATCAGCCGCTCGGTGCGCTCGAAGCCGGTGTCGCCGACGGTGGTGGCGGCGGCGACGCGGAGGCGGCCCTGCGCGTCCTTGCAGGCGAGCGGATGGGCGACCGCCTTTTCCATGTCCTTCACGGTGACGAGGCCGACGCAGCGATATTGCTCGTCGACCACGAGCAGCTTCTCGATGCGATGCTGGTGCAGCATCCGCCGCGCCTCGTCCTGGCTGACGTTCTCGCGCACGGTGACGAGACCTTCATGCGTCATCAGCTCGGAGACTTTTTGCCGGCGGTCGGTGGCGAACCGCACGTCGCGGTTGGTGAGGATGCCGACCAGCTTGCCCGGTGTGGACTTGCCCGCGCCGGTGACGACGGGAATGCCGGAGATGCCGTGATCGCTCATGAGCTTGAGCGCATCGTCGAGCGTGGCCTCGGGGCTGATGGTGAGCGGGTTCACCACCATGCCCGACTCGTAGCGCTTGACCTGGCGGACCTGGGCGGCCTGCCCTTCGGGATCGAAATTGCGATGGATGACACCGAGGCCGCCGGCCTGCGCCATGGCGATCGCCATGCGGGCCTCGGTGACGGTGTCCATGGCGGAGGCCATGATCGGGATGTTGAGCGGGATGGCGCGGGTGACGCGGGAGCGGATGTCGACCTCGCCCGGCATGACGTCCGAGAGGCCTGGCTTCAACAGCACGTCGTCGAACGTAAGGGCTTCGCGGATGCCTTGAACTTGCACCGTGGCCATCTGCCAACTCCTTCCTGCGGCCCTGCCGCAAATAGCTATGGATGAGCGCCGCCCTCGGCGTACCTTGCGGCATCGCCGGAGAATCGGAGCCCATCGGTGGGGTTGACGCGGGTCGATAGCACGGCCGCGTGACGAATCAAAGCAAATCGAACCGCCGGCCAGCCATGCACAGGCTTTTTGGGTAAATTCAGCGTGGATGGCCGGGGGGCGGCCCGTCCTCGTCATTCCGGGGCGCGACGACGTCGCGAGCCCGGAATCCATCCCGCAGCAGTCTCCGGGGCCCGATGGATTCCGGGCTCGCGCCAAGTGGCGCGCCCCGGAATGACGAGAGAGGGTCACACCGTTATTACCGAGGATTTAGGTGCTATGCGTCGATCCGCAATGGTCGCGGCCCGGCGGCGGTGTTAAGCCGCAATTCCACCCTTCCTTCCGATTTTCGTTACCAATCCGTCATGGTCGACAAGCAACGCGTCATTCCGCTGATCGTGGCCACCGCCCTGTTCATGGAGAACATGGACTCGACGGTGATCGCGACCTCGCTGCCGGCGATCGCGGCCGACATCGGCACCAGCCCCCTGACGCTGAAGCTCGCCATCACCTCCTATCTGCTGTCGCTCGCGGTGTTCATCCCGGCGAGCGGCTGGACCGCCGACCGCTTCGGCGCGCGCATGGTGTTCGCGATCGCCGTTGGCGTCTTCATGGTCGGCTCGGTCGGCTGCGCGCTCTCGACCTCGGTCACCGATTTCGTGTTCGCGCGCATCCTCCAGGGCATGGGTGGGGCGATGATGACGCCGGTCGGGCGTCTCGTGCTGCTGCGCTCGGTCGACAAGAGCGCGCTGGTCAATGCGATGGCCTGGGTGACGGTCCCTGCCCTGATAGGCCCGGTGATCGGCCCGCCGCTCGGCGGCTTCATCACGACCTACGCGTCCTGGCACTGGATCTTCCTGATCAACATCCCGATCGGGCTGCTCGGCATCTTCATGGCCTTGCGCTTCATCGATCCCATCAAGAGCGAAGAGCGGGAGCCGTTCGATCTCTACGGCATGGTGCTCGCCGGGCTCGGGCTTGCCGGCATCGCCTTCGGCCTGTCGGTAGCCGGCCTCAATTTGCTGCCCTGGAGCACGGTCGCCGCCCTGGTCGTCGGCGGATCGATCTCGATGACGCTGTATGTGCTCCACGCCCGGCGGACCGGATCGCCGGTGCTGGACTTCTCGCTGCTGACCTTGCCGACGCTGCGCGCCGCCGTCTTCGGCGGCTTCCTGTTCCGTCTCGGCATCGGCGCGCTGCCGTTCCTGCTTCCGCTCCTGATGCAGATCGGCTTCGGCCTGTCGCCGTTCCATTCGGGTCTCGTCACGTTTGCCTCTTCGCTCGGCGCCATGGGCATGAAGACGCTGGCGGCGCGGATCATCCGCACCTTCGGCTTCCGCAATCTGATGACGGTGAACGCGATCGTCAGCGCGTTCTTCCTCGGCGTCTGCGCGCTGTTCACGGTGACGACGCCGCTGCTGATCATCATGGTGATCCTGGTGGTCGGCGGCTTCTTCCGCTCGCTCGAGTTCACCGCGATCAACACGATAGCCTATGCCGAGGTCGAGACCGCGCAGATGAGCCGCGCCACCACGCTGGTCAGCGTCAACCAGCAGCTCGCAGTCTCCGCCGGCGTCGCCGTCGGCGCAGCGTCCGTGGAGACGACGATGTGGCTCAGCCATGTCAGCGAGCTCAACGCCACCGTGTTCGCCCCGGCCTTCGTCGTGGTCGCGCTGACCTCGGCGGCGTCGAGCTGGTTCTTCTGGCAGATGCCCACTGATGCCGGTCACGAGATCTCGGGCCGCAAGGCGACCGAGATCGCGAGCCGCAAGGGAGCCGGCAGGGGCGCGGAGAAAGCAGCCGTCAAGGCAGCGACGGAAGATACGCAGGACGTGCGGGACCAGCGGCTGGGGTAATTTCGCGAGCGGGCTCGACACATTCAGTGTCGTCCCGGCGTAGGCCGGGACCCATAACCACAGGGAGGAGACGTTGCGCGAGGCTCCCACTCCAAGTCTTCGCCAAACTTCTCCCGGTGGGTATGGGTCCCGGATTGCATGTTGTCGGCATCTTCCTGAAGGAAGATGGGACGCCGGCGGGACCTCGCGGTCCTGGAAGATCC